>JAJZAL010000388.1 GCA_021799405.1 Acidobacteriota bacterium | reverse complement strand
GATGCAGCGCCGCGCGTACGGTCATGAAGGCTTCATGGTAGCCGCCCAGCCGGTCGACCAGGCCTCGGCTGCGGGCCTGCGCGCCGGTCCACACACGCCCCTGCCCCACCGCGTTCACCTGCGCGGCTTCCATTCCTAACGGGCGTTCGCCGAGTGCGGTTAGCAGTTGGGCAAAGACGATCGCCCCCGATTGATCCTCGGCATTGAGTTTGCCTTCGCCAAAGAACAACGGATTGAGCACCAGTACGCGCTGTCCGCGATCAACATCGTCGGCCACATCCACCATGGTGGAAGGCATGCCGGCATCTGCAATCAGGATGGTTGTCGGCGCAGTTTCCGGTGCGGTAACGGAACGGAACAGGATGCCAGTTGCGCTGAGGCCGTTGCTGAATTCGAAGCGATAGGCGTGGCTCTCCACTCCTTTTTCGTGAGTCGCGCTGATGGGCCACGCATGCGTAAGAGTGACTGGGGTATAGCGCACCACGTGCTTTAACTCACTGCGCTGAGACGAGGCCCACTCTGCGCCGGGTTGGGCGGGAACTTCATGATGGATGGCTTTGGCCAACGACTGCGCCAGCGACAGAATGGTGAGGTTGTCTTTCGGAACGGGAACAGCCAGGTCTTCGGCGCTTTGGATTTCCGTCTCGGTATTCGGAAACTCATCTGACGATGCATCGATGTGAAACACGGAGTCGAAGAATTTGTACGAAGCTTCGCGATTATCCAAACCGTAATTGTGGGTGCCGGGATTCAGATTCAGATGCCACTGCAGATTTTCCGGCTTGCCATACAGATTGAAAAAAGGCTTGATGTCGTCGTACACCCCCTGTTTCAAAATACCGGCGCGGAAGCAGCAATCATCCATGGAGTTGTATATCAACAGAGTTGGGCGAGGCGCGCGCACGGCCATCAGTTGGGCATAGTCAACACCCACGCGAAAATCGGGGGGATTCTGTTCAGCATCGTTACCGGAATATTCTGGATGCTCGATCGATGTTGTGAGGGAGCTGAATCCAGCAACCGGAACTGCGGGACCGATGCGCGTGTCAAGGGAGCTCAGCATGATGGTTTGCCATCCCCCGCCAGAAACGCCGGTCATACCCATGCGCGTTCTATCGACATTTGGGTTGTCGGAAAGGTAGTCCAGGCCGCGTCGCATTTCCAGGTAAAAGAGCCCGGCTCCGTCATAGCCGGCAAGATCGAGCAGGAGGGCGTTGTCGTGTGCATTTCCGGCCTGATCCAGGTCGCCGTAGTCGAACCATTCCAGGTCCAGCGCGAGGATTCCGCGGCGAGCATAGTTGATGCAGCGTGCTTGTTTGTGTCCAACAGCCTTGCCGCCGGGTCCGTGGCCGTTCACGTTTAGGATCGCCGGAATCTTTCCGATGATTTTGTCGGGCTCGTACAGCAGTGCGGTTGAAATCATGCCCGGAACAACCTGATAGCGCATTTTCACAATGCGATAGCCGTTGCGCTGCATGACGCTGACTTGTTCAAACCTGGGAGCAGCGTCAATCCAGTTTTGCGGCCACCCGTGATAGAGCACCGAAAGCTCGCGAGCGCGAATGTGTGCCGCTTCCTGATTCCATTGCTTCGTTGTCGCGGGTAATTGCAGTGGAGGCACGCGCTCCAGCATGAAGTGCTGCAATTCATGCGCAACCACGGATGGCGATTGAAGATTTTGCGCCAGCAGCGGATCGATGAGGTGGCTGTTGGCCTGCGCAGAGGCAAGCTTACAGGCACAGGTTGCAAACAGGGCAAAGACAAGAAAGCGGGGAAGCTGAATTTTCAACCTGCTAGGCGAGAAGTTCATGCCCCTAGTCTAAACAGAGACGCCGGGCGGCTGGGATTCCGCGACAACCGAATGCTCCTGCAATTTGAGAACCAGCAGCGTCATGTCGTCGAACTGCGGGGCATTACCGGTGAAACGGTCAGCCTCGGCAAACAGATGTTCCAGCACCTGCTGCGCACTGGCCTCGGGCAAAGTTTGGGCGGCGGCCAGCATTCGGTCTTCGCCCCATTCTTCCTCATGCTCTGTCATGGCCTCGCTGATGCCGTCGGTATAGGCCAGCAGCAGGTCGCCGGGTCCCAGGACACAGCGTTGCTCTTCGTATGCGGCGAATGGCAGAAGGCCGATGACTGGGCCGCCGGCTTCGAGACGCTCTACGCGGAAAATATCTCCATGTCGGCGAATAAGAAATGGCGCGTTATGGCCGGCGTTCACATAGATCAGCTCACGCGTTTGCATGTTGTAAGTTGCGAAAAAGAAAGTAGCGTAGCGGTTGCTCGCCGAGGCCTCATACACCAGGCGATTCACTTTTTCCATCATCGCGGCCAGATTGCGCGGAGCATCGAGCGTCATGCCGCGCAGCGAAGCGCGCAGGCTTGCCATGAGCAACGCCGCTGAAATTCCTTTTCCGCTGACATCGCCGATGGCCAGGCCCATGCGGCCGTCATCCAGCAGAAAAGAGTCGTAATAATCTCCGCCGACACCTTGCTGCGGACGGCAATGACCGGCAAGACTGACGCCGTCGATGACCGGAAATTCCTGCGGAAACAGGCGCTCCTGCACTTCGCGCGCAACCTCAATCTCGCGATGGATGCGCTCCCGTTGCGTGGCTTCATTGGCGAGCGAGCGCGCCAGGTTGCCGATCTCAAGCGCCAGTCCGGTCTGGGTTGCGACCGATTCCAGCAGGTGCAGGTCAGAGGGTGTGTAGGGTTCTTCGGAGCGCTTCGGGCCCAGAGTCATCAGGCCCATCAACTGATCGCGTCCCGGCAAGGGCAACAATAGCTCGGTCGACATTGAGTCGAGCAGGTCTCGCTCTGAACTGCTGGCAAGCAGCAGCCAGCCGTCTGGATTTTCGCGATAGAGCTGCACCGGCGTATTGATGCGCATCAGGTTCCGCACGGTGGTCGAGTTCATTGGCAACTGCACCGATCCGCCGCCGGGAAAACCATCCATCGGGATTCCAACCGCTTGCTGCAGTTGAAAAGTTTTACCGCCGCGCAGCAAAACGGCAATCTTGTCGATGTGCAGTGTCTCGGACAGGCTTTTCAAGACCATTTCCAGCATGGGACCGCTCTCGTTGTATTTACGGACGCGATGGGAAAGCTCTGCAAGCAACTGCTCGGAGTTATAGGCTTCACGAAAGAACTTCCGATCCAGCCAGGAGGATAGGTTCTTGGTGTACTGCGAGCGCAACAGCAGCAGTAGGCCCCCAAGCACCGCAATTTCGATAGCGGAGCGAAGAGTGATCGATGGAGATCGAATGGCGACGATCAGCAAAACAATGAGGCCGGTCAGCACGCCGGTGCGGACAACGGTGAGGGTGGCGCGGGCCAGCGCATATTTGGTTCCCATGCGCAGCAGGATGCGCACATCCATGGCGCGCTGCACCACCACAACGTAGGCGAGCGCGAACGGGAAAAACAGGAAGAGGATGACGCCGGTGATCAAGAGCCAGTTGTGGCGAGACAGATCGACATGCAGGTGGGGCAGCAGGACAAAGACGATCAGCACGGAGCCAAGTCCCACAACGGAACCGGCACACAAGACCTTCATACGCCTGCGCGCATCTGGCGTGGAGGCAGAACGCAACTTGTCGAAAATCGCGATCCAGTACAGCAGTACGCAGATCAGGCTGATGGGATTGACGATTCCATCGATCCACGGATTGAGTCGAAAGCCCCAATGGTTCCAAGCCGGGTGGAACGCCTCTCCCGCTTGCAGCCAGAGGATCACTCCCAGCGCCGCCGGAGGAGGCACCAGCAGAAACCATTTCACCCAGGGTAG
>JAJZAL010000387.1 GCA_021799405.1 Acidobacteriota bacterium | reverse complement strand
AGCTCAGCAGGTGATTCAACTGCGCTATGCTACCTGACCCCGCAGTACTGATAAACCGGTAGCGCTCAATGTTGGTTTCGAGAGTCTGGATGCTCCCCAAATACTGGTCCAGATCCACGTATGCCGGATCGATCGACCACGCCGTACCGGGAACATAGGAAGACATCGCATAAGCGCCCGTAACTGTTGGAGGCTTTTCAGAGAGAAGTGCGTAGATGCGGTTTTCCAGGGCGTCATGGCAGGAATTGAGTACAACGATATCGAAACTGTCCTGAATCACCTGATGCAGTCTCCGATGCAACCCCTGAAGGTCAACAAAGGAGTATGGCATTGCGATGGAATACAACTCGCTTACGCGTGAACCTCCAACCGAGCTTAAAACACTTACGGCGGGAGCCATGTTCGTGCCGGGCGCAACTGCAATCTGATCCAGCTCCGTAGCAAGCATTTGCAGCGTCGGCCGTACGTGATGGTTCACCGCCGCAGAAAGACGCACCCAGGCTGCAAACGTACCAGCACTGAGCACGATCGTCAGGATGCATGCCATGACCTGCGCCGCAATCACCGAGCCATTACGCGTAAAGTAGCCCCGCGCAACTGGATTGGCCAGAAAACGCTCAGCGAAAATCTTGAAGGCAAATAGATGCCGCAGGTAGATGACCCGCTCGGCCGTCGGAGTCAGCAGAGTGATCGGGGCGCTGAATGCCGAGCCTGCCAGACGCATCGTCGAACTCTCATCGCTACTGCCCTCTCGGCCACAAAAGTAGATGCCGCGGAGGATGTGCGGCCCGTGATAGGCCGTCAGGCGGAAGATCCGGTCGAGGACCGCTCGCAAAGGCTCCCGCAAATCCCCGAGCGCAAACGGGAACATCATGACATCATTTGCTTCCGGCACGCTTCTGCTTCCGGCCAGCATTTCCAGTTGATAGCGGAGCAGAACATCGCTGGTCGCGTCGAAGGCGTCATCGACCCACGAGGGACTGTAGGACGTATCGAGAAGATAGGGGTTCGACCAACCGAAGAGATTCGCATCGATGCCGTCCTCGTCTCCACTCATGGAAGCGGCGTGAGCACGGTTGCAGAAGATACTCGAATAGCTCTGAAATCCAACGATCGAATCACATTTGGTCACGAGGACGTAAACCGGCAGTTTAAGTCCGGTGAAATGCTGAATATCGTCGAGCCGGCGCGCCATCTCCATAATTCGCGCTACTCGTTCCGGCCTCTCTGGCTCTTGTACAGCGCCGAGAAGCTCCTCCGAAGAAATCGTCAGGATGACGCCGTTCAAGGGTTCACGCGGCCGATATTTGGCACACAACCGCAGGATGTTCCGCCAGGCTTCGCGGTCGGAATGTGCCGTGTGTCGCCCAAACGGGACGGCGGCGGCGGTCGGCGCTTCCAGAAAAGCCGCTCCTGGAATATCGATGAGCACAGCCTGGTCCAGCAGCAGCCATTGTGGCGCATATTCTGCCCCGTCCACGCTCGTGTCGCCATGGACTGTTTCACCGCTGGCCCCATGCAATGTGTCTGCGATGGTGGTCTTTCCAGATCCGCTCTCCCCAACCAGGACATACCAGGGAACGTCGTAGCGCGACTTCCAGGTCGACAGTCGGTCGCGCAAACGGCTCATTGCTTCGCGAAAATTGCCCGCCAGTCCCGGCGTCCTCTTTCGCTCCGTCCAACTCTCTTTCTTCCCGTCTTCGGGCTCTGCTTCCCCTTGCGCTTTCTTGCTGCTTCTCTGCCCTTGCACCAGAAGCACGATCGCCAGAACGATCAACACCACGATGATCACAATCACAACGATCAGCGCGATGAATAGCCATTTTGAATGCGAAAGAAAGGGCATCATAGTGCACGCCTCGCACGCGGAACTGAGCTTCTCACTGCGCCGCTCCTTTGTTCCGCTCGGGCAGATACAGACTCACGGCGCTCACGCCGGCCGGCATCTCTGACGGCAGCTTCAGTACCGCCCCCTTCTTGATATCCGCCGCTGCCAGACCAGGGTCGACCAAGAAGTAAAACGTGCTCGCCACGCTCTTGACTCCATGCGGACTCGGAACCGATTCAGCCAGCAAAACCGGCTGCGTCTGCTGTGAGCCCGCAGTCGCAACTTGAGTCATGCCGGTTGAGAGCCACGTCTGAATATCCGTTGGACTGGAGCTTCCGTTGGTCTGAACCCTCACAAAAAATGGCGCTATGCTCGCCCCCGCTGCTTTCTGTATGACCGGCAGATCCTTGGGTAGTGTCAATTGAAACTGACCATTCAGGATGGTAAAGGCATAATTCGTACCCGTTGTAGTATCTTCTTTCAAAAACTCTGACTGTACGGCGTTCAACAACTGCTGAGTGACGTGAAGATCCGTATTCAGCGGACTGGCCAGCGCGAACCAGGCGGCTGTTGACGCAATCAGCCACAGGATAACGATGGTTGCCACTACCCCCCACCACTTACGCGGCTCCGCCAGGCGGACCGGCGAACCATCCGTAACAGTGTGCTGATAGGCATCGGGAAACATCCGATAGCCGCTTTTTACAAAGGTGGAATCACTCAGGTGCAGGCGGTCAAACAGTCTCTTTCGGTAACCGTCCACGGCGTCGGGGTTCATTTGATACCGCCCCCTGAAACCGAGTGACAACACCATCAGGTAAACGGCGCTCAACTCTTCGCTGCCGTAATCACTTCGCATCAGAAGCCTGTCGATCCGCTCGAAAACACTTTGGCCGGCAATCTGGGAATGAAAGAGTCGCAACTCCATCAGGTGATCTCGCCAGTAATCCCTCCCGCTCCACGACAACATGCACACAAATGTCTCATCAGCAAATGCTGCCATGATGTACACGAGCTCTTCCATGATGTCGTGCGACAAGGAGCTCGAGGCCATCCTCACCTTGTACATCTTTTCATCAAGGTAGCGGGCCATCTCACCCCACACGTCATCGGTCACCTTGTCTACAGGCAGCGCAGCAAGAGCTGCCGTAGCAGCGGATTCGCCCGTCGCGGAATTCGAATCCGGAACCGCGTTGGACGCTGAAAGCTCGCCCTGTCCCTGCTCGGGATCAAGTTCGACAAGATGACGAAGTTTCGCAAGCTCCACATAGAACTCACGAAACTGTCGCAGCAGTTGGTAAGAATTCTGTCTTCTCTCTGCCATCACCTAGCTGCCCTGGTTCGGCTCACTGCGCTTTTTCAGAAACAGAGTTGCCGCATCCGGCCCGCGCGTCGCCTGTTTGGCGCCTTTTAATACAAGCTTTCGACGCGGATCCAGCCACTGCGGATCATTCTTGGCGCGGAAGAGCACTGAGCCCGGTTCCGCCGTCAACCCATCAAGAGATTCCACCGGTTCGCAAATCGCCCCCTGGCTGCGAATCATTTCCAGCACTGGGATGGCATCCTCAGTGGCAAGCAGGCATGATTTGCCCCACTCCGTCATGGCATCGGCCGGCCCCCGTAACATCAGGCCAACATAAGGGGCGGAGAAGTCTGCATTTCCCGCAAAGGCCTGCTCCAGCGTCTCGCCGATCTCAAACGCCGAATTGCTGCGTCCCGGCAGAGCTTCGCCGCGCGGTCGAAACGGCTGACTGATCCAGTTCTCAACCAATCCTTCTTTGATAGAACGTTCAATAAAGCCGAGCACCTGCTCAAAGCTCGTCTTCAACTCGTCATGGTTGTAAGGGCGAAATACCTCCGGGACTTTCCGGTAGCTCAGCATGGAAAGACTGCCCGCCATTGAGCAGAGCGCCAGGTACAGCGTAAAGGGATGTGTCTGTTCGCTATCCAGAAGAGTCTCGACCA
>JAJZAL010000386.1 GCA_021799405.1 Acidobacteriota bacterium | reverse complement strand
TCCTTCGGATAGGCCGCTTCAAAGCCGTCCAACCCTACCGTATCCAGAATCTTCAGGCTGCGCCGGTGGCGTTCGGCAGGCGGCATCCCGCGCGCCTTCAGCGGAGCTTCCACATTCTGCTGGACGTTCAGCCACGGAAAGAGCGCAAAACTCTGGAAAACAATCGAAACGTTGATGTCCGCCTGTGACAGCGGCTGCTCATGCCACAGCACCTCACCGGCAGACGGGCGCGAAAGCCCCGCGAGCATGCGCAGGAGCGTCGACTTCCCCGATCCCGAGGGCCCGAGCAAGGCGACAATTTCGCCGGGATAAATCGCAAGGTCGGTCGGGGATATGACCTGGATACGGTTCTCGCTGGGTTGAGCGTAGAACTTCTCCACCTGCTTTGCGCGAATGATGGTATCCGCCATTTCGCACCATGCTCCGGTCACGCGGCGTTTGCGCCGTCCGCGACCTCTTCTCAAGTATTTTCTGTAAGTTATGCCACATTCAGAACGGAGAGATGAAGCATCTCCCAAGGCCAGCGTATCATCATATTTGCATTATCCCGTGCTGAATGACACGGTTCCCGGAGATTCCGGGAGAAAAGTGTCGCGAGCGTTTTTTCAACGGGTACAACTCCCCTGAACCAGAAGGGACGAATGGCCGATCAATCGACGAAACCCAAAGTATTAGTCGCCGATGACGAACACGTTATCGCAGACACACTTGCCATCATCCTCAATCAGAGCGGCTTCGAGGCCCGCGCTGTTTACAGCGGCGAAAAGGCCGTCGAAGCAGCCAGAAACTGGCAGCCGGACATGCTCATCAGCGATGTCATCATGACGGATCTGAACGGCGTGGATGCGGCCATTCAGATTCGGCTGCTCCTGCCAGAATGCAAGATTCTGCTCTTTTCCGGACAGGCCGCCACCGCCGATCTGCTGGACCGCGCCCGCTCCCAGGGGCATGAATTCGAAATTCTGGCCAAGCCCGTCCATCCGCAGGACCTGCTCACCCGCCTCCGCGGCGCGGGTTAGCAATGGAGCTTCCTTTCTGCGTGCAAAAAACAAACCCCGGCGAAGATGCCCGGGGGCTGCTTTTGCAGCGGGTGAAACCGTCCCTCGCGCAGCTTCGTCATCCGAATCTTTTCCTTCGCGGCTAACCTGGCGAACTCCTGCAGGGGTAGATTGAAGACCGTGTACGGCTCCCGTCCATTTACGCACAGACGGCAGCAGCACCGGATGCCCTTCGAGGAGATGGAAACTGAAGTTCGTTCGTCATTGCTGGATCACCATTTCAGAGTTGGCTGAAAGCTGTAGCGTGGTGGACGGCGCCAGCGGCACATGCATGCTAAAGGGATAGCTGACAGTCACCTCGACGAGGCAGCCGCTCTTGTTCGCAGGCGAGCAACCCGTCGTCGAACCGCTCGGCGTGGTTCCCGGCCAGGTCGTGGTTACCGTGATCAAACTGGGGTTGATGAGGGGTGGTGCAATTCCGCGCAAATAGTCCTGCACGCTCGTGTTGGTGGCAGTGCAGGCGAATTCGCTGCCCGATGTACAGTTGCTCTTCCAATGCGCCCCACGCACAACGGCATATCGCGCCGCCTGCTGGGCGCTGTAGGAAACGTAGTGATACGTGTACATCGCTATCGCGAACCAGGCGATACCGACGATCAGCATCATGAACAAAACAATCGAGATGGCAAATTCCACGAGCGTAGCCCCGCGCTCTTCGCAGTGGGCTTTGATGAGGGCGGCTTTTAGGTTTTGTCTCCGGGGCACATTATTCTCCGCGCATGGTGACCGTGGAGGACATGTTGTAGGAAGAGGGAATTCCCGGCCAGGGAATGAGCGTCTTGTAGGTGGCATTGGCAGTAACGGTGACGTAATAAACCTCGTTCGTGGAGCACGAGAGGGTGCTGGTGCAGCCTGCCGATTGTGCGCTGCCGCTGTTGCACTCGCAGCCGTAGCCGGCAGTCGAGTTGACCCCGGACATGTCCGGAGCGCTGTTGAAGGCGGTACCCATAGCTTCATCGGAGGCATCGATCATGCCTGTAGGGTCGGTTGGGTTCTCTGAGCCGTACAGTGCGCCGGCCTCGGCGGCCCGCACGACGGTGTTGGAGTAATAAAAGGCGCGGCCAAGATCGACGGCTCCCATAAAAAGCACGAGCAGGAGCGGCAGGATCAGCGCCAGTTCGATCAGCGCGGAACCTTTTTCGTGTCGGGCCAGACCTCTGGACATGGGTCTTCGATCCATATTATTTACTCCGTAAGCCCTACAATTTTGGCAGGCGATCCACCGGGCAGCGAAGAGTAATCGTCGTTGATGTAGAAAGATGCATTACCGTTATCGATCACCGATGCGACGTCGAGAATTGTATATGCTGCATTGAGATTTCCGTTTCCATTGATGTAAAGTGGTGCGCCTGCCGCATATATCGCTCCCTGAAAGACCGATTTAGTGTCGCCGTTCAGAATGACAGGACTGGGATCACTTGGATTCTGGTAAAGCAGGATTCCAGCGTATTCGCCCGTGGTAGGTGCTACAAGATTTGCGTCAGAATTGCCGTTTAGCCTCAAAGTTCCGGAGGCAAAATAGAGAGTGACGCCATTCCCTGTTAGTGTGTCATTTCCATTCTCAATGAAGTTACCAGTGAAATAATAGGTGCCGGGATTCAGCGTTACATTTGTATTTCCATTGATTGTGAGACCACCGCAATAAGTTCCAGGACCGAGCGTTTTGCTGGTGTGTCCATTGATGACCATATTGCTATAGTTGCAACCGGTCGAATTCGGCGGCTTGAGGTAGCTCAGCGGATCGGGAAGCGCCGGGGCATGCTCAGTTACGTTCGGGCTGACAGTCGGATTTCCATTTAATAGCGCGGTGCCATGAACGTTGTTTCTGGTCGTTTCGAGCGTCGCGTGGCCATTCACGACGAGCGCATTCGTAGCGTTGGAATCATCGATAGCACCGCAGGAAGCCACAAGACGAGCATTCCCGTTAATCAGAATTGTCCCGGGATCCGTCGCATCTAATGCATTAATACAAAATGGTGAATCCTGGCCAAGGGCCAGGGAAGCCTCGGCACGAGCCGAGAGCAGAACGTGCGGGATGCCCAAGATGCGGCCAAAATATGTCGGCGCCTCCTTCGCCACCACGACTTCCACGGAACCTTTGTCGCCAGAATCCGGATCCTTCGACCCCAGGGCGCAGGGGCCATTATTCAGCGTCAGCGTGAGGCCGGTGGCGCTATTCGATCCCGTACACTGCTTATTCAACGTCACATTGGTATAGCCGTTTTCCGCAAGAGCTTGTTGGGCAGCCGTCTGCATGGCCGTGCAGTCCGCGACGCCATTGCAATAGCTGATTTCCCACGCTCCGGCAAGTGCCGCCGCATCCGCGAGAGACTGCAACTGCTCCTCCTGATAGCGAAGCATTCCGATGTCGATTGCAATTGCTGCAAAGCCGAACAGAACGGGCAAAAGGATAGTAAAAAGCAGCAGTGTTTGTCCCGATTCGTCTCGCAGAGTACGCCAGGAACGGCTTAAGAATAGATGCATCTAATGATTACCCGCAGCAGAATGAGTTCTGCTGCGCTGGGGATGCAAAGCACGAGGACAGGATAGGGCGTGCGACCATAAGTGTCAATTAATTTAAATCTAACATCCCTGTTTGCGCGCATCAAAGACAGGGCGCGCAAGGCGTCGTTGTTTCCTTCCGATGAATATACCAGTCTGTAAGATTAACCCACGGCAGAGTTACTCCGAGTAACACCCTAGAAGATCCCCGGCGGCAGGTTCAGCCCGCCCAGCATCCCTTGCATGCTCTGCT
>JAJZAL010000385.1 GCA_021799405.1 Acidobacteriota bacterium | reverse complement strand
CGGTCTAGTGATACAACGCCTCAGGATGCTCCGGTCTCCTTTTTCCGGCCAGGATATGCGGCCCCCAGCGACCGGCTCGGCCAGTTGGGAGTTCCGGTCCGGAATGCGCCACGGCGAGTGCCCACGGAAAATAGCGGTTCTGATTTTGCCTGAGAATATCGAGGAAGCTATCCCGGGGAACATACCGTCCGTCTATGTTAAGTATAGGGAGGTTGGCGGAGGAACCGGTGCGCCTGATGCAAGGAACAGGAAGAGCCTGGGTAATGGCTGTGATCGTGCTCGGATGGACGAGTGCGAGCGCGCCGGAGATGATTGCGCAAACATCGCAACCTGCCAGCCAGGCCGTGTCTGGCGCTACGGCGTCGGGACAGACTGCGCCGGCAGCGACGCCGGCCAGCAAGACCTACACAGTCCCTGCGGGGACTAAAGTCCTGCTGGAGTTGCGCAGCGCAATCGACACCCGAAGCGCCACCCCTGGCGACGGTGTTTACCTTGCATCGATCTTTCCCGTGGTGGTGGGAAACCGGGTGATGATCCCGGCCGGAGTCTACGTGCAGGGGGTGGTTGACCGCGTACAGCGCGCGGGGCGCGTCAAGGGCCGGGCTCAACTGGATATGCACTTTACTACGATGATCTTTCCGAACGGGTCGGTCGTGGAGATTCCCGGGATGGTGAACAGCCTGCCGGGCGCGAAGGATCAGTCGGTGAAGAAGGATGGAGAGGGAACGATAGAGCAGGCCGGCGATAAGGGACGCCATGCCGGCAAAACGGCTGAGATAGCGGTTCCGACCGGAGCCACGATCGGAGCCATCGGAGGGGCGAGTTCAGGACATGCGCTTGCTGGAGGGCTTGCCGGTGTAGCAGGCGGGCTGGCCGCGGCGGGGCTGGTTTCGCTTTTTACGCGCGGTGCGGATGTGAATATCCCCTCTGGTACGCGGGTGGAGATGCTGCTGCAACGGCCGCTGGTTCTGGAGGACGCGAACCTGGCCGCGAACGCGGGAGCCGGGTTCGCCCCTGCGCTTGTCCCATCACCAACCCAGCCGAAGCCGCTGGGAAAGCCCAAACATCAGCCACGGATCCTGTGCCCGCCGGGAAGCCTTGGTTGCGAGTAATCTACTAAAGAGAGATGCAGACGGAAGCTGAAGACGGCCAGACCCGAGAATCAACGACGAACCCTGAAGGCAACTCACAGCCGGCGGTCGCCGAGGCGCAGCCTGAGCCAGCCCAGCGGTCCGGCGGTGTCACACTGTGGTTTCGCGACTTGTTGGTCTCCGGGGCGGTTTCCATACTGATTATCACCTTTCTCTATCAGCCCGTGCGTGTCGAAGGAACGAGCATGTTGCCGCGGCTGGAGAACAGCGACCGGCTCTTTATCAATAAATTTGTCTATCACTTCTCGGCCATCGAACGGGGGGACGTGGTCGTTTTCCACTATCCGCGCGATCCGGAAAAGAGCTACATCAAGCGCGTGATCGCCCTGCCCGGAGACAGGATATGGATCGATCACGGCCAAGTGTGGCTCAATGGCAAGCTGCTGCGCGAGAGCTACGTCCCGAAGAAGTTTCGCGATGACCGCTCCATGGCGGCGATGGTGGTTCCCGCTGACTGCTATTTCATGATGGGTGATCACCGGTCGATTTCATCCGACAGCCGCGATTTCGGGCCGGTGGAGCGGTCGCTCATCTACGGTAAGGCGGTCTTTATCTACTGGCCCGCCAAGGATGCCGGGGTGGTGCGATGAGCCGAGCGGCATTCGTCCGAAATTTGCCGCCAGGTCCTGTCAGAAACACTTAGGTAGGTCAAAGCAAATTGAATTGAATCAAAGTATTGATTATTAGGAACTTAATCAACGGATAGAGCCGGTAAGATTGGTCTGTCGGTACTGCAATTCTTCTGCAAATATGGCTATGCCTACAGTAGATCGACCCTGTGAGAATCAGAACGATTCGTCGTCATCTGCAGAGTCACGCTCGGTTCAACGATCTTCCGCAGAGCCGATTTGAGATTGCATAGCGGGACTCGTTGGAAAGCAACGTCCGACCGAGGCCGGGCTTTGCCGGCTAATTGGTTTGGAATCCAGTCGGCGAGTTTGGCGCCGACTCTTCAAACTGCCGACTCGGGAATGCGCAACGTCACATAGGACCGCTTGTGCATTTGTTCGGGCCGGACTTTCTTGAGCACGCCGGGCTCGTCGCGAAAAAGATTCAGTAGGCAGCCAGCGGATAAGCCCAGAGTGAAATGGCATCGGGAGAGCTCTCCGCAGCTTCTTCGCCCTCGCGTCAGGATTTCTCGCCGGTTCAATTGGCGTTTGCAGATCCTGCAGGGTGACAATGCTATTATTCATGGGATGTTTAGGACCGACAGGGATCAAGAGGTCGATTGGGCGCCTCGCCCTAACTGAATCAAGAACTTGTTGATTGAGCGTCGACGGAGATACCACAATACAATCTCTGCATCAGACGCTAAGGAATGTATGGCGAATCATATAATTTCGATGGGCTCGGTGCTCCGCGCATGGGCTTTGGTAAATCCGTGTGATTCAATGATGCTAAGCGGAAGACTCGCATGGAGTACCAATTGCCGTCGCGGATTCATTTCCTCAGGCAAGATGTAGCGTGAGGATGGCGAATCAGGGTTCCGATATTTTTTATTTTGCGAAGGGAGCAGTAAATTCTTCAATGAAGAAAGCTCTGATAACGGGGGTCACGGGGCAAGACGGTGCGTACCTGGCAGAACTGCTCTTGTCAAAGGGATACGAGGTGCATGGTATCAAGCGGCGGGCATCGCTGCTGAATACCCAGCGCATTGATCATCTCTATGAGGATCCGCATCAGCCGAGCCAGCGATTTTTCCTGCATTATGGCGATCTGACCGATTCCAGCACGCTCATTCACATCGTGCAAAAGGTCAAGCCTGACGAAATCTATAACCTGGCGGCTCAGAGCCACGTTAAAGTTTCCTTTGAAGAGCCAGAGTACACGGCAAATTCCGACGCACTTGGTCCGCTTCGCCTCCTCGAGGCCATTCGAATTACCGGCCTCGAACGAACAACACGGTTCTATCAAGCTTCCACTTCAGAGCTTTATGGATTGGTCCAGGAAACTCCGCAGAAAGAAACCACGCCATTTTACCCGCGCTCTCCGTATGCGGTCGCCAAGCTGTACGCGTACTGGATCACGGTAAACTACCGCGAGGCGTACGGGATTTATGCCTGCAACGGAATTCTCTTCAATCACGAATCGCCCATACGCGGCGAAACCTTCGTTACGCGCAAGATTACACGAGCCTTGGCGCGGATCAAGCTGGGTTTGCAGGATTGCCTCTTTTTGGGCAACCTGGACGCCCGGCGTGACTGGGGCCATGCGCGCGATTACGTTGAGATGCAGTGGCTGATGCTGCAGCAGAATGAACCGCGCGATTACGTCATTGCCACCGGCGAACAGCACACAGTCCGTGAATTCGTCGAGTTAGCCGCTGGAATTCTGGATATGGATCTTAAGTTTTCCGGAGAGGGTGTCGAAGAGAAGGGCATCGACAGGGCCGGAAATGTTGTGGTCGCAGTGGACCCCCGCTATTACCGTCCCACCGAGGTTGAGACACTTCTTGGCGACTCGTCAAAGGCGAGAACCGAACTGGGATGGAAACCGCGCATACAGTTTCATGAACTGGTTGAGGAAATGGTTCGCGAAGATCTGAAGCTCGCTGAGAAAGACGTCCTGGCAAAGCGGCACGGATACCCGGTACTGAATCACCACGAGAGTTAGTGTTGCCATGGAAAAGCAAAGCCGTATTTATGTAGCGGGACACCGCGGATT
>JAJZAL010000384.1 GCA_021799405.1 Acidobacteriota bacterium | reverse complement strand
ACCTATCGCGGCCAGGCCAGCGGAGATTTCAGCTTGAATTTCCAGGGCAAGAAAACGACGTTCCAGACCAGGGTGCAGGTCAGCGGCGTCGGAATGCCCTATCTGCTGGCTGAATTCGACCCGGGCCCACCCAAGATGACGGGAATGATGGCCGCAAAGCTGGACGTGGGCGGAGTGATTGCGCACTCCTCCAGCCCGCTGGGGGGCCTGCATGGGACTGGGACCATGACGGTGCGGCAGGGGCAACTTCCGCGCATAAACCAGAACGCGAGTATGAAGCAGATGGAGCGATTCCGCACGGCAGCAGCGGCAGGATTGCCGCCTTCGGCATTCTCTACGTTTGGGGGCGACATGGAGCTGAAAAACCAGCGCATGTACAGCCAGCGGATCGGCATCGACTTTTACGGCATCGCCGTGGATGGGGCCGGAAGCATGTCGCTGACGGGAGGACCCATGGACTACAAGGGGACCGCCACTATCGAGAAGAGGCAGGGCTTCTTTATGAACACGTTTGCCCGCTGGTTCAAAGGGGCCAGGGAAAAGGATGGGCGCCTGATGTTTCCCGTCCGCCTGACTGGAACCTTGGCGAAGCCGCAGTTTGCAGTTGCCCATTAGGGTTCGATCGGGCTGAGAAGGTTCAAGATTGCGAGTGGTCGGCGGTCTTGTCGCGGGATCGGCATGGCGCAGCCTGGAAAAATTTGATGGCGACATCGACGTGTCCTTAATCGTTTGCATCCAATCCGCTAACACATGGCGGAGGACGTTCGCCGCAGAGAGAGATAGAGAATGCTACTTATCTTGATCGTTATACTTTTGATTGTCGCCTTTGGCGGGTATCGTATGGGGCCGGGAGTTGGCTACTATGGTGGTGGCGGGCTCGGGTTGATCTTGCCGATCGTGATCATCCTGTTGCTATTGCGCGTGATCTGACCGAGAAGACAAGAATAGAAATTGGCAGGAATCTGCGCGGGCTCCCACAGGCCGCACGGTTCCTGCCTTTTTGTTTTAGGACGTGTATCGTCAGGGCTTCAATTTCCGTGTAGCCGAGCGACTCCCGCAACTCGAAATTAGATGGAACTTCCGGCCAAAAATCACGTAACGGCTTACAAGCGAATGTTTTCGTCAAAAACTAGCCCCTTCCGGAGGTTTATCGTGGATGCGTGTGTCTCGGTATCGCAGCCTTCCAGCGGTTCGTCGAGTCGGCTTTTATGTTGGATAGAGTCTGTCGTTCTGGGCCTTGGAATGCCCTCCGGGATTTGGGCCGTCTCCGGATTGATTGCATCTTACGTTCCTGCGGCCGCCCATGGCTCCCGTGAGCAACGCTTTCTGCTCTGGATTCTCGGAGGAGTCATTGTCGAATGGTCCTTCGTAATCGTTCTCTGGTTTCTGCTGCGTGCTCGCCGGTCGTCTTTCACAGACCTTGGGGTATGGAGACTGGGAACATGGCCCGCCTGGGCGCTGGCGCTGCTAGTTGCAGCCCTTTCTATTGCGAGCAATCTTCGCTTCCTGCCCAGGATGCACACCCCTATTTCCTCTGCGTTCTTGCCCCACGGATTTCATCTTATTGCCGCTCTTCTAATGGGCATCACCGCTGGATTCTGCGAAGAAGTCCTATTTCGAGGCTTTCTCATGACGGAGTTTGGCAAAGCGGGATACGGCAAGGGGATGCAAATCTTCATTCCTGGTCTGGCTTTTGGACTTTCTCATGCCGGCTACTTAAGTCAGGGTTTCCTTCCGTGGCTGGGCATTGCAGTTCCAATCGCGTGCATTGGTATGCTGTGGGGCACAGCCTACCTCCTCGGGCGGCGCGGCTTGGTTCCAATAATTGTCGCTCACTTCCTTAACGATGCGACAGCTCTCCCCTGGATCATGTTCTTTATGATCGCCAGCCGTTAACGGTTCATTCGCCAAATGCTTTCAGAGCGGGGTTCAGGCCTCCATCAGGGGAAAATTTGGGGTCGGCCTGCTGTCTCGAAGTTTAGGTCACAGCCACCCGAAGGCCGAGTGCCAACATGCATTCTCGATTTGGGTACGGAAATTCGGAAACTGAGCGACTACCCTTTTGTCGGGCCAGGGCAAACGCATCTTAATTTCTGAGCAGATGTAGCAGGGAATCATTATCCCAACCGGCTTTGAGTCTTTTGCCGTGGACGCCGCGTTTTGAGGTTTTGTCTTGTTTGAGCAAGTTGAGTGCGATGCGGTTGAGCAGGGAGAAGTTCTGCGCGGCATGGCCTGCGCGTTTGCGATCAAGTTCCTCGCCGGAGCCGACATCCAGCACCCAGTGCAGTTTGTTCTCGATGCCCCAGGACTGGCTGGATCGGCCATTGCCTCGCCGATCATGCGCAATCGCGCGATAGCCGCGTTGACCGAAAAACATCATCTGGGCGTCCCATGCGTCAGCAGTCAGCGGCCAGCCATGCGAGAAGACAATGGGCTGTCCCGCTCCCCAGTCCTTGAGGTAAATCGTTGTCCCGTCTTTCGCGGTGATGGTATTCATTTACGTTTCTCCTCGGTCTGACTGTTGCTTCGGTTCGTGCGATGCGCGATTGTCTTCAGGTGTCGGCTGCGCGTCTTCGGCGGGGCTGACCGCGCATTCCCCCCAAAACGATCAATGGCTACTCGTATCACCCTGGAGGGATGGGTAAGAGTAGCCATTGCGTTGCTGTTGGTGCGCTTTGTCTTGAACCGTTCTACAAGAACAGAGACACCAGCACCAAAATCAAAGTCGCCAGCAGCTTGATCAGCACTTCCAACTTCCAACTACCGTTGAGCGCTGCTGGCCTTCAACTCAACCTACGACTTGGAGTGAGACGCTGCGGGAGAAACGTCGCCTCCGATGCGCATCGAGTAAAACGAGCGATGCACGAAATAGAACGAGATGAGAAAGAACACCGCCGCAAGCAGGTGGGTCAACACCGGGTTGGTGGCCGACAGTTGGACCGCTAACTCGACAGCGAGCAAGCCAAACAGTGTGGTGAACTTGATGACCGGATTGAGTGCCACCGCCGCTGTGTCCTTAAAAGGATCGCCTACCAGGTCGCCCACCACCGTCGCCTCATGCAGCGCCGTTCCTTTTTCATGCAAGTCGACTTCGACGATCTTTTTGGCGTTATCCCATGCTCCCCCTGCGTTCGCCAGAAAGATGGCTTGGTATAGCCCGAAGATGGCAATCGAGATCAGATAGCCGATGAAGAAGAAAGGATCAAGGAAGGCAAAAGACAACGCGGCGAAGAACAGCGAGATGAAGATGGTCAACATCCCGCTTTGCGCGTACCGGGTACAAATGGCCACCACCTTCTTGCTGTCTTCGGTGGAGGCTTTGGCGGCTCCTTCGATGTGCATGCTTTTCTTGATGAACTCCACCGCACGGTAGGCGCCTGTAGTGACCGCCTGCGTGGAAGCGCCGACGAACCAGTAAATGATCGCGCCGCCCGTCACTAGGCCCAACAGAAATGGAGCGTGGAGAATCGAGAGTTTGTCCAGATTCACAGTGAGCGAGTTGGTCAGTGCCATAATCGTGGCGAAGATCAGGGTTGTCGCGCCCACTACGGCGGTCCCAATCAGCACTGGCTTGGCGCTTGCTTTGAACGTATTGCCCGCGCCGTCGCCCGCCTCCAGCGTCCTCTTGGCGCGCTCGAAATCAACCTCCACGCCGAATTGCTTTTTCACTTCCTCAGCCACACCCGGCTCGTTTTCGATCAGCGACAGTTCATAGATGGATTGAGCGTTGTCCGTGACCGGGCCAAAGGAATCGACTGCGATGGTCACCGGTCCCATGCCCAGGAAGCCGAAGGCAACCAGCCCAAAGGCGAACATTGGCG
>JAJZAL010000383.1 GCA_021799405.1 Acidobacteriota bacterium | reverse complement strand
AACCGGCAGGAATGAAGGGCGTTTCGAAGCAGAGCAGGACGCCTTCTATCGCCGCGTCTGGGAGAAATACCGCGAAATTGCCGCCCGTGAGCCGCAGCGCGTGGTGTGCATCGAAGGCAACTTGGGTATCGACGAGGTCCACGAGCAGATTGTCGAAGCGGTGGCAGAGCGGCTGGTCACAGAGACCAGGAGCGCCTGAGTATCGCCATCTGCACGTCGGGAAGGACTCAGTTGTCCAAGGTCGCTCCGCACCGGGTCCCCGAATGCCGTAGACTCGATCCATGGGCTTCCGGGAATTTATAGGCAACGCGGTAACGATTACGCATCTGCGCGAGAGCGTGCGCGCCGGCCGTTTTCCCCACTCGCTAATCCTGGCCGGCCCACGCGGAGCGGGCAAGTACACGCTGGCGCTGATGCTGGCCAAGGCGGTTAATTGCCTCAATCCAACGGAATCCGGCGGCCTGCCGGACTTTTGCGACGCCTGCTCGAACTGCACCCGCATCGGCCTCGCCGCCAATCTCGAAGAGCGTGTCGCCGAGGCCGTGGCCGCCCGCGACGACTTGCGCGAGACCGACAAGCGCGAGACGCGCATCCTCATCCAGACCCACCCCGACGTGCTGATCGTGCCGCCCGACCCGCCACAACTGCTCATCAAGCTGGGTCAGGTGCGACAGGCAATTCATGCGGCGTATTATCGCCCGCCGACTGAAGCGCGCCGCGCTTTTACCATCTTCACCACTTCAGCCTTCATGAAAGAGGCCGCCAATAGCCTGCTGAAGCTGCTGGAGGAGCCGCCGGATCACACCTCTCTTATCCTGCTCACTGAAAATCCCCAGGAACTGCTGCCCACCATCCGTTCCCGCGCAGTAATCCACCGGCTGGGCGCACTGCCAACCGCGGACCTGGAGACATTGCTGGCCCAACGCCGTCCCGAATTGAAACCGCAACAGCGTGCCCTGGCGGCGCGACTGGCCGAGGGCGCCGTGGGCCGCGCCCTCGACATTGATCTCGGCGCTTATTTGGCCAGCCGTCAGGACGCCCAGATGATCCTGCGCACGGCGCTGGACTCCTCCGCTGCAACCGGCGGATCGGACTATTCGCAGCTCTTCCGCACCACCGACGGCTACCGCGGCGGCGCCGACGGACAGGAGAAGACCATCAACCTGCTGCGCGCGCTGGGAAGTGTGATCGAAGACCTGTTGCTGATTGTCGCAGGAACGCCTCAACTGATCCGGAACGTGGACCTTACCGCTGAATTGGAGCGTCTGGTGCGTGACTCCGCCCTCACCGTTGAGTGGATTGACGGCGCGGCGCGAGCGCTGGTCCAGGTGGAACAGGGTATGCGCCGCAACCTGCTGCGCTCCCTTTCACTTGACGCCATGGCTGTCGCTCTCAGCCGCAGTTAAGCCTCCGCCGAACCATTGCCCCGGCGACAATTGTCCGTTGCGCCGCTCCATCGGGCCACGGCATAATAACAGGAGCAACCCCCGTTGGGCATAAGGCATCTTCTCGGATATCAGCAATCCTACGTATTGCTCGGATACCGATAGCGATACCGAGAGGGTTTTTCCGCATGAGCAGTAGTGTCTCCAACACGTGGGTAAGCAGGAGTTTTCTTCCACTCCATTGGGCTATGTATCAATGGACAGAGAGATCAGGAAAACTCTCCGCGAGTTGTCTCTGACCTTCGCCAGACGCGGGCTGCTTCGCATTTTGTGTTTTCCCCAGGAGGGTAGTTTCCTATGAGCATTCAAGCCATTCTTCCCACAGGCAGCGAAGGAAAATCGCTACCGCCCAAGCGCCTTCAGAGCCGTGGCCGGAGAACTTCGCTTGCAACACCGGCATCCTCCTTTCCCGCACAGATCTATGAGATCGATGCGCCCAGCCGTCATGCCGAGCTTTTCTATCTGCAGAAACAGATTCAATCGCAGACGCCGATGGTCATCGTGCTGGAAGACGGAGAGCATCTGGAAGGCTGCATCGAGTGGTACGATCGCAACACGCTCAAGGTCCGCGGCCGCTTCAAGACCCTCGTCTACAAATCCGCCATCAAGTACATGTACAAAGTTGGCGACGCCGGACAGTAGAGCAGGAACAAAGGGAAATAGACAGCAAGCAGCCCGCCTATCGTTGCTGCCGAATGCATGGCTTCATCTCTATCCCTCCATGATTCTGCGCCGGAGCGGATCAGTTTGTTCCCTTCTACGCTGATTGACTCGTTTCCTGCCTTTAACGCGCGGCCTTGCGCAACCGGTCGCGAATTGCTGCGCCAACGCCCTCGGCCGGCGGCAGTGGGCAAAGGATCACCGTACATCCGCACGCATCTAGCGCACGCAGTCCCGCATAAAGCTCGCGGGCCAACTCCGCAGGCGCTTCCCACCGTCCCCACGGAAAAACTGCGGCACCGGCAAGCGCGCCGCTCGCTTTCACCTCTGCCGGCAGCATCACGCCCAGCCGTTCGCCCGGCCAGGCCAGCGCCGTCTCCTCAAGGCGCGCGCTCAGCTCCGCCAAGGAACCCTCCACCAGCACGAGCCTCGCTTTCGGGGCGTAATGCCGTAGGCCTACGCCGGGAGACGGCAGCGCCGCCTGCGGTGTCTCCTGCAACTTGCCACTGCGGAAGACCTCAACCGGACCAGCCGCCGCGCCAATCTGGTCCGCCGTGACCGCTCCCGGCCGGTAGATCACCATCGGGCTCTGGCAGGGATCGAGGACCGTGGACTCGACGCCGTGCGCTGTGGGTCCAGCATCGAGGACGGCATCGATCCGCCCGTCCAGATCGTCAAGCACGTGCGCCGCAGTGGTGGGACTGATGCGGCTGAAGGTGTTCGCGCTGGGCGCCGCCACCGGTACTCCCGCCCGGCGAATCAGTTCCAGCGCCACCGGATGCGCCGGCATGCGGACCCCGACCAGCGGCCGCCCCGCCGTCACGGCGTCCGGAACCGCCTCAGTCCGAGGCAGCAGCAGGGTAAGCGGGCCGGGCCAAAACGCCCCCATCAGGCGGCGCGCCTTCTCGGGAACCTCACGCACCAGCCCTTCGAGCATGGCCGCGTTGGCGATATGCACGATCACCGGATCCCATGCGGGCCGCTGCTTCGCCTCGAAGATCCGCGCCACGGCCGCCCTGTCCAGTGCATTTGCGCCCAGGCCGTAAACCGTTTCAGTGGGAAGCGCGACCAGCCCGCCGGCGCGCAGAATCGCCGCCGCGCGCGCCAGGGCATCCTCAGAGCCGGCGCTCTCCAGATGGGCGGGATCTACGGTCAATCGCAGTGTCTTCACACTTTCAATTGTCACCTTTGCGGCCCCGTCGCCGCCATCTGACGTATACTCACTGGTTACGATGGCTGTTGAGACCGAGATCAAATTCCGGGTCGCGGACGTGCCCGCTCTGAGCCGCCGCCTGCAGGCGGCTGAATTCCACCTGGTAACGCCGCGCAGCTTTGAAAGCAATGTGCTCTATGACACCCCGGACCGCCAGATGCGGGCCCATACAGAAATTCTGCGCATCCGCAACTATGCGGGCCGGTGCACCGTGACCCACAAGCGCCTGCCGGACTCCTCGCCCGCCGAGGACCGCCATAAGCACCGCGTGGAAACTGAAACTGAAATCTCCAGCGGTGAGGCGATGGCCGAGATCTTCCTTGCGCTGGGCCTGGTGGCTGCCTTCCGCTACGAAAAGTGGCGCACCGAGTGGTGCGACGGCGAGGGCCATTGTGTCGTGGACGAGACGCCGATCGGCGACTATGCCGAACTGGAAGGCGCTCCCGAGTGGATCGACCGCACCGCGGCGCGGCTGGGGGTTGCCCATGCGGACTACCTGACCCTGAGC
>JAJZAL010000100.1 GCA_021799405.1 Acidobacteriota bacterium | reverse complement strand
GCATCGTACGGCCGCCGCGCATTTCCACGGAGTACGGTCCCACGCCCGATTTCATTTGCGGGAAAATTTCCTGTCCATCGCGCACCAGCCGCACCACATGCGGCCCCGCCGCCCTGCGGAAGACAATGATGCGCGATCCGTAGGCCGCAAACCACACTGGCAGATTGGTACGCCCATCGGCAGTCTCCTGGTAGACACCCGGCAGTTGGATCGCACCCGTCTGCGGCGACCATATCTCCGGCGCAAGGCCGTGCACACGGAAACTAAGTACCGTTGCAACTGCAACGGGCCTGGTATTGCGGATGAAATAAATCTCCGTCGCGCCGGAACGCCGGTGAATGAAATCGAAATCCTCGTCGGGAGCGGGGCCGGCGCTGCTCAGATCCGGCCCAATGCCCGCATCTTTTAATGCCTGCCGCGCCGATTCTCCGCAGACGATCTTGCCTTTGCCAACTTCGCTCGCGCCTTTGCCCTCGCTGCCGCATCCTGCCCAGAGTGGGTTTGCGATACTCTGTACATCGGCATCCGTAGCCGTCTGCGTTGGCAGGCCGGTAAGGTGCGTGGGCTTTTCGCCTACAACCGTTGCGCCTTCATGCACAAGCCGATCAATGGCCTTGAGCGCGGGCAGCGAGATATTGGTGAGCGGCGGCATGACGAGTTCGCTGTACTCTGTGCCATTTGCCAGGCGGATGCGGTGATGATCGACGCTCAAGCCATGCGTCAGTACATCCTCATCAACCACATCGTAGTCATAGCCGGGCAGTACATGCGCGGGGTCAGCGCCTTTGTACTGCACAAAGTTCGGCACCTGATCGCCGTAATAATAGAGGACATCCGACGCCGGCAACCCCTGCTGCATCATGAATTGCACGCGCCCCATGTAATCAAAGAAGGCTTTTCCGTCGCGAAACCAAGTGACCTTGGGGTTGAAGTGCGTACCGGCGAAATACTCCTGCCCCGGCAGCCCCGTTGATGCAGGCGACGAAGTGAACTGGTGCCATACAAGCAGATTCAACCCTGCGCACACCGCCTGGTCGAAGGTGGGCTTCAGGTTCATCGACGGCGACTCTTGCCACTGCGGGCCTAAATCTGTAAGACCTTCAGCGGCTACCAGCGTTTTGCCGTAGATATGCGCCGCGCTTGACGCCTCCTTCACGAAGAAGCGATCGAGATCAGTGGAGCGATGAGTCTTTGATTGCGCCCAGAACTCTGTTTGCGGAAAAGTATCTGCTCCGAGCAGGCGCAGGGCATCGACGGGCGCTCCATGCGGGCCGCCGGATTCGGGATGAAAGCCCAGTCCATTCTTCGCCGCCATCGCTCCGAAGAGCTGATAGTGGTTGCGCAGAATCAGGTTGCCGATGGTGCGGCGAAAGTCGTTCAGAAAGCGATCGCTGGTTTCGCGGCTGTTCTCGATGCGGCCTGCGACAATCGGCAGATAGGGCACGGGATCGTAGCCGTGATCGGCCATAAATGCCTGGCGGAAGGTGGGCGTCCAGTTCACGCCTCCTACCTCCCAACTGTCGGTGTACACATACCTGAGGGAGTTGCCGCAATAAGGCTTCGCCGCCGTAAGCAGTGGCTGGACGTTCGTGTTCCAGTAAGTCATGAATGCGTCGCGGTCCATGTAATCGATTACCAGACCCTGCCACTTCCCACTGCTCGTGGAAACCCTGGAGTTTGAACTGGTGTAGCCGATCCGCAACACCTCCCACTGGCCCTTGGGTACGTTCCATGTCAAAGCGCCATTTGGCGACATCCGCGCGGTCAGATGCACCACCTGATCGGCGTCAAAATCGGCTTCGCCCGGGACTGAGGGAAAGTCTTCGAGCAATGGCTTTGAATCCGGCACCGAGAATCCAGCCTCGACAAACACCGCCTTCCGCTTCAGGTCGCGTATGGGCCGCCGCATATCGCCGGCCGCAGTATCGCCCGCTAGCGCAGGCCCATGGCGCAGCGGATAGGCCAGCACCGCAATGTCGCGGTAAAAGCCATTCTTCATGGGGGGTGTTTCAAGCTGGAGGGCCTGCTGTCCGGGGCCGCTCACTATTTTCCGCGACCACGTGAGCAGCTTGGCAGACTGCGCCGGCGTTACGGTAGGACCGCCCACATTCCACCCGCTCTGGATGGTGAGGCTGATCTGCAGCCCGAGCCGTCTCGCTTCTTTCAGTGTGTGCAGAAAGAGATCGCGCCAGGCAGGGCTGCCGAACATCGGCCCGGCAGGCACTTCCCTATTCCCGCCCTGGTTGGAGCCGTTGGCGTCCATCAGGATTGCGCCGCCATAGCCCTCGCGGCGCATGGCCTCCAGATCGCTGGTAATGGTTGCTGCATCGGTGTGGCCGTTTAGCCACCACCAATACGCCAGCGGCTTGGCCGAGCGTGGCGGAGTGAGAAAGCCAGACTCCAGCGCGTTGGCTGGGCTCTGCGGAGCAGGCTGAGCCGGCCCGGGAGCGGAACCCAGTAGAACCAGCGCCACGACCACCAAAATCCCCAATCCGCATCTGTTTCTCGCTGCGCACACCAGGCTCTTCATGGTTTCGGGCCCCTCACTTCGTTTATTTTGAATCCGGGCTGGATTATATAGCGTGGCGCTGCAGCCTCGGCAAACCTGCTGCCTTTACGGTGATTCATTGACTTCATTCAAGCGCAATAAACCGGATGGCCGGCCCGGGCTCGCATACGGCCGAGAAGCGCAACTCATTCTGCGCACCACTGCGATCAAGCGGAGCTTCAATCCAGACTGCGCCCACGGCTCCGCTGGTGGAAGGAAATGCGATGCGTGTCGCATCCTGCCCGTTCACGCGAAGCTCCGCGAAGCGGGTCGACGGCCCAGGGTTGGTGTAGACCATCTCAATCGGCGCCATTGGAAAGCGTGAGGATACCCGGCTGAATACGAGTTCGTGATTCTTCGTGACGTTGCTGCCTGCGGCCGATTCGCTAGACACAGATGGCGGGTAGCGCGTCATCCTGCCTTCGCGTCCGCGGACAAAGAGCATGATTGCGTCTCCGGCCGGAACAGTAACTGAATAAGAATCTGAAAATGAGCCGAGATCCTTTCCGGCCCACAGATCTTTCGCATCCGCCTCAGAACCTCCCAGGCCGAGGTCGCTCCAATGAACCGCGATGGGGGCGGCGGAAGCAGTGCGATTCAGCAACACGACGGCGCGCTCGCCCGGCGTTACAAGGCGCTTGGACCACACTTCAAGCCCGCCTCCCTGTTCCGCAACCTTGATCGCCTGCAAGCCAAGAGCATCCTGGTCAACAGCAAGAACAGCAGAATTGGTGAGAATCGCGCGCGTCGCTTCACTCAGTTTGGTCAGGTCAGCACCAACAATCAGCGGCGCGCCAGAGATGGCCCACAGGCTCATGTGAACGCGGTTCTCGGCATCGCTTAGGCCCGGCATGCCAATCACCATCATGTCGGGATCGTTGTAGAAACCAGTGTGCTCCGCTTCGGGATGAATTCCCTGATCGAAGTTGCGGAGCATCTTCTGAAAACTGGCCTTGCGGCCTGCGTTCTTGCTCCCCGCCACAACCGGAGCCACGATGTCACCGCTGGTTCGCCAGATATCCGCCGGTGCGCCGCCCACATCGGGAGCCCACGTCCAGGGGCTATTCCTGCCCCACTCGCAGATAGAAAAGTAGAGCCGATGGCCGGTGATGGCCTGAGCGTGCGCGATCGCCCGCGCAATCTCAGCATATTGAACGGCCGGGTCCAGATTCTCCTTGTTGCCTCCGCACCAGTCCACCTTAACGTAATCGAATCCCCAGCGCGCAAATTGCAGGAAGTCCTGTTCGTAGTGGCCCTCACTGCCCTGGTTCGGATAACCGGGCCCGATATCGGGAGAAAAAGTCCCGCAGCCGTTCTTTCCGGCGTCGGTATAGATACCGGCCTTGAGCCCCAGGCTGTGAATGTAGCGAACGATGTTGGACATGTCGCCCGCGCGTTCTCCCGGAGCCAGCGCAGGCCAAGCCTTCGGGTCCACGACGATGTTGCCGTGCCCGTCGCGTTGGCCGAGCCACCAGCCTTCATCGATGTTGATGTACTGGTAGCCGGCCTTGTGCAGCCCGGTGGAGATCATGGCCTTGGCCTGATCCATCACGACCCGGGAATCGACAGTATTAGAAAAGCTATTCCACGAGGACCAGCCCAGGGGCGGAAGAGGGATGGCAATCTGTTTCGGCGCGCTCTGCGCACGCAGTCCAACCTGCCCGAAGAGCGGAACAGCAATAAGCACTGTAGCGATTACCCGAGCAGGGGAAAATGAGAGCCTTGACCCGAATCTGTTCATCCTGTCTCCTGAAACTCCGCCTATCACCGTAAGCGCACAAACCCGGCCTTGGCAATGGGAGGGTCAGAATTGCCGCTGTAGCTGCGTTGGGCATTCTGCTCATCGTTGTAGCAAGTGCGGGAAACACAAAGCGCCGGTTGCATCTTTGTTCAAGGTCCATTTGCTCAGCCGGAAAGGAACATCGGCGCGGCGAAACCGGCGCGTCACGTTCTGTTTTGCACGCGAGGATCGGATTGTAGTGGACTATCAGGACGATCACGGGAGGTAACTGAAATGACCATCAGCCAAATGTACAATCCTCTCCATCCCGGTGAAGTGCTGCGGGGGTCAATGGGAGAGATGAGCGTAACCGCACTTGCAAAGCATCTGCATGTTTCACGAATCATTCGCTCGCGCATTCTCAACAGCGCAGCCGGAATCAGCGCGGATATGTCCCTGCGTCTTTCCGAGGCGATGGGCATGCAGGCGACTCTGCATTCAAGAACCGTGCATGTGCTTCTACCACCTGCCGAAAGCTCAGTATTGAAACCATCGCCGGATATTGGATGGCCTGAAGATCCATGTAGCTTCCATCTTCAGTTCGTTTCAGTTCAATGACGACCAAAGTTCCGTCCCTATCGAGAGCGCGCACGTCTACGCGGCGCTTACTGTCCACCCATTGAGAGAATTCTTGAGCCAAGATCAGCAGATCCTCGCCCAATACGTCGATCTGCCTTTTCAAGAGCCGTTGGAGATCGTTGCGTTCTCGAATCATCTGTTCTTGCAAAGGGGTTCCTGGAAGCGCAGAAAGACTCTCGTGCGTGAGTTCATAGATTGGCCTATGGTTAACGACCCTGGAACATAGATGGGGCCATGAGGCGGGCAATCCGTTGGCGGCGGCGCCGCCTCGGAGTACCAATCTACCTCGGAAACAGGCTATCCCAGGTCGGCTCTGCTCTAGCTCTCGCACGCCATTCACGCCGACCAGGATTCGGACCGAAAAGTCTTTGGGCTGTATCTGGGGCTCAAGCCCGCTGATTTTGTTGGCGTTACGGCACGACTAGGGTCGTGCCCTTTTACAAAACCAACTTTCACCAACGGCTGTCAGGGTCTATTCCTCAATGTGGTATGAGTACTCTTCGATCACCGGGTTGGTGAGCACGTCGCGGGCGATGCGCTCCACCTTCTCGCGGGCGGCTTCGGCGCTGAGTCCGTTGCCCAGGGAAATCTGGAAATACTTGCCCTGGCGGACGTCGGCCACATCCGAAAATCCGATCTTGTGCAGGGCGTTCTGGATGGTTTGGCCCTGGGGGTCCAGGACCGACGTCTTCAGCGTGACATAGACATGCGCCTTCATGATCCTTGATTATAGAAGTTCCGGTAGCGTGTCGGCCGCTGCCCCCGGTTCCGGATCGATTCCCCGATACCGGATATTGCGGTCGTGACCTCGAAGGAGATCTACAAAGAAATGACCAACTATCTGGAATTGCCCGTCGGTGACCGCGCCCCCGAGGTGTTTCGCGCGGTAATCGAAATCCCCAAAGACGGAACGCAAAAGTTTGAATACGACAAGCAACTGCACGTCTTTAAACTTGACCGCAACCTGCACTCACCGGTGCACTACCCTGGCGATTACGGCTTTATCCCTTCCTCTCTGAGTGATGACGGCGATCCGCTGGACGTGTTGGTGCTGGTGCCCGATCCGAGCTTCCCGGGCTGCGTGCAGGAGGTACGCCCCATCGGCCTGCTGGAGATGATGGATCAGGGCATCCTGGACGAGAAAGTGCTGGCCGTGGGCAAGAACAATCCACGCTTTGCCAATATCTGGAACTTCACCGACATCTACCCACACCTGCTCAAGGAAATCACCCATTTCTTCTCGATTTATAAGGATCTGGAGGGAAAGCGCGTGGAGATCAGGGGCTGGCACGACGCTTCCTATGCCCGCGACCGGGTGGCGCGCGCCATCAAGCTCTATCAAGAGGGCAAAACAAAACGCGCCGAGGCCGAGCAGCAGGCGGCCGTTCCGGCCAGAGGCTAACGCCACTGCGGCGGCAACCACGGTCATTGAACTTTCGGTCGGGCCTCGCTAGTCCGCAGTCGCCGTCGCGGCCCGGCGGCGACGCCCCAGCGGAACCACGGTGAGCCAATAGAGCATCGGTCCCAGCACGCCCACCGCAACCGAGAAAAGCAAGGCAGAGATTGAGCCGGTGAGTTTTTCGTCGCGCGCGGCGTAGAGCGCATAGCCGATCAGCGCCGCCGGTGCTACTCCCAGCAGACAGGCAGTAACCAGGTTGCCGGCCTTGAAAGGCCGCTCAAGGTTGGGCTCGCGAATGCGCAGCACGGCCAGCGCCACGAATTCCAGCAGCAGGCTCGATCCATAGAGAATCAGGTCCATGGAGATGAGGCGGTCAAAGGGCAGCTTGAGCGCCAGCGCCCAGGCCAGCCCGCACACGAGCACGCTCACCCAGGGGACGCCACGCCGATTGCGCCGTGCCAGCACGCGCGGCATCATGCCGTCTTCGGCCATGGCCATGGGCAGCCGCGTGTAGCTCATCACCAGCGCGTTGAACATGCCGATGCCGGTGATGCAGCCGCCGGCCACCACCGCCATCTCAAGCAGCGGACCCCCGACCGCCCGCACCGCCGTCGTCCAGTCGCCGGTGGAGAAGCTGTTCGGTGACAGGCCGGCGAGCGCCATCGCCGCCAGCGGCAGAATGTAGGTGACGGCGACCAGAATGATCGACACGATCATGGCGCGCGGGTAGTTGCGCTGGGGATTCTCGACCTCCTGCGCCACGGTGGAGGCATTGTCCCAGCCCATATAGTTCCACATCGCCACCAGAATCGCAGTAGAAAATGCCGTTGCCGAGGCCGAGCCTGCTGCCGGGCGGCCCCACTGCACAGCCGGGTGCAGCGCGAATGCCCGCCAGAATCCCAGAACAATAAAGATAGCGAACGGAGCCAGTAGCAACGCAAACAGGCCTACGGAGTCTTCGCCCACCTCCGGCGCGCCCAACAGGTTCCAGGTGGAGCATAGCGCCACCACCGCCAGCGACCATGCATAGCCCCTCCAGCCGGCGGTGAGCCCAGGGCTGAACTTTCCCAGGTACAGAACGAAGATGGCCGGATAAAGGGCCATGTCAAAGATGCTGGCAGAAAGCGAGAGCCAGCTCTCCTGATAGCCCCAGAAGGGCCCGAGCGCGCGCCGCACCCAGATGTAGAACCCGCCTTCCGCGGGAATGGCGCTGGCCAGCTCGCCGATCATCAGCGCCGCCGGCAGGCTCCAAAGAAAAGGCAGCAGCAACAGGATGAGGATGGCCCTGGCAAAGCCGGCGCCGCCCAGAATGTCCTCGATTCCGTAAGGGCCGCCCGACACCATGAAATAGGTGGCCGCGATCAGCGGCAAAATGCGCATCTTCCGCTGGGCCGGCCTCGAGCCAAATCGCATCATCGTGAATCTAACGATACCTTCCCGGAGCAGGAAGGAGAAAGCGACTGCAGCGTGCCGCCCGCGCGCGGCGATCGGGTATGGCAACAGCGTGCGTTTGGCTGCGCGAATTCGATCCACGCGCACAGCGGGCGCCACTTCCGGTATAATCCCCTCTGAGCGCCGGAGAGATGGCCGAGTGGCTGAAGGCGGCGGTTTGCTAAACCGTTATAGGGTCAAAAGCTCTATCGGGGGTTCGAATCCCCCTCTCTCCGCCATCGCATTCTCTATCTTCCTCATTCCATTCGCAAATCTAGGAAAATAGGAAGTTTGTACGATTCCCATTCCGTCCGAATTGTCCAAATTATCCGGTCAATTGAGTCCCTGAGGTGCTATTTGCATGACAACAGGGTACGCTCATTTCAGGGCAAAAGCCCCACCATCGCTTTTTGCTGGTAGAAGTAGGGGCTCAGACTTGATTCCGGCGGAGCCTCAAGGAGCCTCTATCGGGAGTCTACTGCGAGCTGCGAAGAGAGACCAGTAAGTAGCTCGACAACCACGTCGACCAGATTCTTGACGCCCCGGGCAAGCCGGCCCAGCTTAAAAACAACGAGGGTGTCGCCGTCACGCAACGTTTCCGGGGCTTTGGAGAACGCGGGGCGCGCGGCGCGACTGCCGCTTGTTCTTTCCTGGAAGCTCTTCTTGCAACCTGTTGTGATTAGCGCGTCTATCTGCAGATCGAGATTCTGATTGTTGGTAGATACGCGCGCATAGCATATCAACATGGCGTGCTCTACTCTCGGTTGCGTAACGGTAAGAGCCGGAGCCGTGCGCGTTTGGGATCAACCGTTACCAGAGCGCTTGCAGTCCACCATGAGGCTGTAGCAGCTTGTCGGATGCGCAAGGCATTGAAGTCGCCGACGTAACATCATGATCGCCTGTCAGTAACCATCGGCTTATTACTTTATGGATTCTTGTTTGTTACCGCTCGCACTCGCTGTTTATAGGCCCACTTAGTCTTGACTAATTCTACTCTTGAGATATACTTGGTTCACTTTTCTTCGGCCGTCGGCGCAACCTTCGAAGCGCAACTTAGCGAGCCATCACGAGATATGGCTCTGCAAGGTCTGCCTCTTCTCATCTACGCTTGGCGTCTAGCGTAGAAGCATACTCTTGCACGGGGGGAGCTATGCGAACGGGTCAACGGCCAATTGCTATTCTTATCGCCTGCGAGCGGAAGATGGATTCCGAATTATTCTCGCAGGCGCTCAATCAGCATCCGGGATTTCGCATTGTCGCCTGCGCAGCCAGTGTGAAGGACGTCCTCGATGCTGTTCGTACGACATCGGTGGGTGTAGCCCTGATCAGCACGGCCCTGGAGGATGGTCCGCTAAGTGGTGTTCTAGCACTTCGACAGATGCATGAGATTTGTCCGGGCGTCAAGGGAGTGATTCTCTCCGAGGGGACGGAAGCCCATCTGATCGTGTCTGTCTTTCGTGCCGGTGCCAGAGGAGTCTTTTGCCTGAAGAAAGACGGGGTTGAGAAGCTCTGTCGGTGCGTGGAGCAGGTTAATGAAGGTCAAATTTGGGCGAGCAGCCCACAACTCCTGCAAGTCCTGAACGCCCTCTCGCAGTCTGCACCGCTTCGCATTGTTGATGCAAACGGAACCCAACTGCTCACTAAACGCGAAGAGGATGTGGCTCGCCTTGTTATGAAGGGATTAACCAACCGGGGAATCGCCCACGAACTGAACCTGAGTGAACATACAATCCGGAACAATCTATTCCGGATCTTCGACAAGCTCGGCATTTCCACACGAGTCGAGCTCGCGCTCTATGCGGTCTCCGCACCGATTCGCGATTCCCCGATGGCGCGTATGGACCGCGCAGATTCGGAAGCCAGATCGCTCCCTCTCGGCCAACGCTCATTCGTTCAGTAGGGTCGGTGGATCGCGCTTACCAGCGCAGAGTAGACCGCTGAGCGCCCGCAGCCTTTCAGGCGGTGAGTTGAGGTGTGCGGGTAAGACCCCGTCTCGCTCCCGCTTTCGCCTACTCCGCCTCCATCGGCCTCCATGCAGCCAAGCCATCGCCAATTGTCAAAACACATGGTCCATTCGTCTCTATCGCAATAGAGATGAATGTACCAGTCCTCCTGAGAATTGATTTCCCTACTCAAGTCTTCGAAATCAATACAAATGTACTGGGTACATCCATTCTCTTGTGTTGATTGTCTCGTCGCCGTATTCTGCATCTCTACGCAGCCAGTTCTAAACCTGAGATGTGAAGAAGACCGCGTTAAGAGGGCTGGAAGATGAGGACGTTGCAGTTGCACGGCGCAAGGCGATTCGAATTGATCACACAGGCCGCGTTCTGGTGGATGTCTGGAAAGCGACTGCTTCATTCCAGCGTGGGAGTTACTCGAAATATAAGCAACTCTCGGGTATTGATCGGGGCAAGTGAATGTTCTCCTGTGGGCGCAGCGATTCAGGTAGCGGTTCTCTTGCCGCAGAATGACGGCAGTGGCTACGGAATCAAATTATAGGGAGAAGGTATCGTGGTCGGTATGGACGAGACCGGATGTACAGACTTCGCCGAGCAGCTGTTTGTATTTGCCGCCTCGGTGCATGTCTACCCCGAGCGGCTGGATGCTGCAGAGCCGCCCAGCTAAAGCAATACGAAGCCTCTGATCGCATCAGGCAATGTAACGCGCTGGAAACTGCACCGGCGAATTGTTATCGATTCACCCTGTGAAAAATGGGGATTCCGACTGAGGATGGCGAAGCTATGCCCGAAAGCTGCCAAGACGCGAACTTAGCCATTGTCGCCCCGCATACGCCCATCCTTCACATCGCCTTGGTGGATGTCGGGAGGTTTTTTGACATGAGATGTTCTATTCTCGTTTTCGCGCTTTTCACAATGTTAGGTGTGGCATCGGCACAGAACAGCGTGCGGTCTACTCTGCCGGTACATTCGTCATCGAGCGCCACGGTGGTCACGACCGCGAAGCCGGGTTTGAGCGATCATGCTCCGCGCTACCAACTACGCAAGGGCGACTCGTTCGAACTACAGTTCGCCTTTTCACCGGAGTTCAATCAGACCGTGACAGTCCAGCCTGACGGCTATATCACGCTGAAGTCTGTGGGAACGATCTCCGCGGAAGGACTGACAATTCCCGAGCTCACGCAGAACATCAATCAGGCCTACAGCGGGATCCTCCGCGACCCCGTGATTACGATTAATTTGGAAGATTTTGACAAGCCCTATTTTGTTGTCGCCGGCCAGGTCGGCAAGCCCGGTAAATACGACCTTCGCAGCGACATCACCATCACCGAGGCCGTGGCCATCGCCGGCGGATTTACCGAGGCGTCCAGGCACTCGCAGGTCATCCTCTTCCGTCCCGGAGCAAACGGAATGACGGAAGCGCGGGCCATCAACGTGAAGAAGATGCTCAAAGCCCAAAATCTAATGGAAGATGTTCATTTACGCCCCGGCGACCTGATCTTCGTGCCGCAGAACCGGATCTCGAAGATCCAGAGGTATCTGCCAACCAGCAACCTGGGATTCTACGGGTACCCCGGAACCTTCTAGCCAGGTGAATAGCTATGCCACATGAATTGATTGAGGTTCAGCGTTACGAGTCGCGGCCCTTGCCGACGCTTCGAGATCTGGTTGCCATAGTGTTTCGGCAGCGACGGATCATCCTGGCGGTCTTCCTATCGGTCATTGCACTGGTGTTCCTCTCGGGAGTGTGGATTCCGAAATACCAGGCCCACATGAAGATCCTCGTGCTGCGGCAGCGCACGGACGCTATGGTAACTGCTGATGTGAATGCGCCGCCTCAGAACACCGGGCAGATTACGAAAGAAGACCTAAACTCCGAGGTGGAACTACTTAAGAGCGATGACCTCCTGCAGAAAGTGGTTGTGCAAACCGGCCTTCAGCATCAGCAGAGATCCCTCTTTGGCCATGAGAAGGAAACGACCGCGATTGCCGCAGCCGTTCGCAAACTGGGCAAGGATCTGGATGTTGAGCCCGTTCGGGATGCAAACGTCATCTCTGTTTCCTATCGTGCCAGCAACCCTCAATTGGCTGCGAAAGCGCTCAACGCGGTAGCCGCAGCATACATGGAGAAGCACCTTGAAATGCATCGCCCTTCCGGGGAGTTTACGTTCTTCGATCAACAGACGAAGCGCTTTCGCGTCGGACTGGAGCAGTCGCAGGCACAGTTAGAGGAATTTACTGAAAGGACCGGCGTTGCGTCGGCGCCGCTGCAACGCGACCTCACGCTACAGAAGCTTGCCGACTTCAATGCAACTGCGCACCAGGCTCAGGTATCCGCTGCCCAGACGTTAGAGCGCATTCGCTCCATCCAGGCGCAGCTTAGTACCATGCAGCCACGCCTTACGACCGAGATTAGGACGGCTGAGAATCCACAGTTAATGCAGCAACTCAAGTCAACGTTGTTGAACCTCCAGTTAAAGAGGACCGAACTGCTGACCAAGTTCGATCCCTCCTACCGGCTTGTTAAAGAGGTCGACCAGCAGATTCTGGAGGCGCAAGCGGCCATTGCAGCGGCGGAGAACAAGCCTCCGCAGGACACAACCACGGATCAGAATCCGACCTATACGATGCTGCGTGACGAGTTAGCGAAAGCGGAAGCGGACTTGAGCGGGCTGCGCGCGCAGGCAGCCGCCGCGGGCTTGGCCGCGGGCGAATATCGAGTGGCGGCGCGGGAGCTTCAACGGCAAGGGATCAAGCAGGAAGACCTGCAACGCACAGAGAAGACTGATGAGCAGAACTACCTTCTTTACCTCCAGAAGCGGGAGGAAGCGCGCATTAATGACGCCCTCGACCAGCGCGGGATTTTGAACGTCGCGCTGGCAGAACGACCAATGGCGCCAGCACTTCCGGTGCGCTCTCCAGTGCAAACCGGCGGAATAGCGCTCGTGCTGGCCCTGTTTGTCGGATTCGGCGCCGGTTTCGTCGCAGATTACGTTGACCCATCCTTCCGGACGCCTGATGAAGTAGTTGGTTACCTCGACATGCCCGTTCTTGCCTCCTTGCCGAAGGACACGCAATAACGGAGGGCAATGTTTCTTTCTTATTTCCATCTCGCCGAGCAGCCTTTCGGAGCAACGCCCGATCCACGGTTTCTGTTCCAGAGTGCCTCACACCGTGAAACCTTGGCTTCTCTGTACTGTGCCTTCTGCGCGAACCGCGGCTTTACTGCACTGATCGCAGAGCCTGGAATGGGAAAAACGACTCTGCTTCTTGAGTTTCTCGATTACATTCACGATCATGCGAGCACTGTGTTCCTGTCTAACCCGCTGTGCAAGTCAGACAACATACTCTCTCTCATTCTCTATGACCTCGGAATCACACCGAGTCATGCCGTCGCCAACAGGCATCGGCAACTCAACGAAGTCGTTTTATCCGAGGCACGATCCGGGCGTCGGTTGGTTCTGATCATCGACGAGGCACAGAACCTCTCTGTCCACGCCCTCGAGCTGGTGCGCTTGCTGACGAACTTCGAGACCCCTCGATCCAAGCTGATACAGATCGTTCTTGCCGGCCAGCCCCAGTTGGCAGACACCCTGTCAAGACCGGAAGTCGCCCAGTTGCTGCAACGAATATCAACAGTTTGCCGTCTCGAACGATTCTCCAACGCAGAAACAGCCGCATACATCGAGCACCGGCTAACAAAAGCTGGACATACCGGAGCGAACCTTTTCACTGCCGGTGCAATTCAACTCATTGCTGAGGCTAGCCATGGGATACCGCGGACCATCAATACTCTCTGCTTCAACGCGCTTTGCATCTGCCGCGCCAGGAACTCCAAGCTAGTGGAGGAATCGATGGTTGGAGAATCCATTTGTGATCTTCAATTACCGTCGTACCGTGGGGCACCGTCCAATGTTCAGGCGCCGACCGAAATACCTGTTCCGTTCATCCCCCATACCTCCGAGATCCGGTTGTCGGCAAGCAGATTGGCTTGGTACTCCGCCAAAATGTCAGCTGGTATCTGTGCCGCGCTTACCGGAGTGCACATGTGGACCACGCGCGTTCAATGTTGGTTCCGCGGTGTCCTCGGCGGCATTCCTATCCAGCGCCTCACCGGATGGCTGCTCAGGAATGTCGGTTTTTGGAAGGCAAGTTGCCGGGATCGTGCAAACGACGGCGTCTGAGATTATCGGGGCACCTAAGCCGCGAGGGTGCCCGCGTCCCGGCCGAACATGCCATCCAGATCAGTGACGGTCAAGCTAGCACCTGGGGAGGCCCTTGAGGGAATTGCCAGCGAGCCCTTAGCCGCATTCGGCGCCTCGGTACTTCGACAAATTCAGGCTCTGACTCCGCGCCTTACTGATTCCATCCATTTTGAGAGCAGTCGCACTATTTGAATACCGGAACGTATCAGTAGAGGAGAGCCAGACATATCTGCGAGGACAAGCCCATGAGCCGGAACTTTGAACTGTTGAACCAACTAGACGCTGAGTTCAAACTCGGCGTTGCCACCCCAAAGACTATTCCAGCAGCGGAGAGAGCTGTCGAGCGACGTCGATCAGATTCTGTGAATCGGGAGATGCTCAACCTCGTGCAAAGAGTGTTTCTGCCAGAGAACCCGAATTCGCCCCATGTCGTCGCCCTATGCAGTGTGGACCGAAACGCCCGAGCTAGCAGTATTTGTTTCGAGCTAGGGAAGGCGCTCACAGCTCACACTACCCGGTCGGTTTGCCTGATCGATGCAAACCCACACACCCCTCTTCCTTCAGCCCCTCTCAAAGAAAATCGTCCTGCGTCATTCCTCGAATCGGACCATGATTATTGCCAGGAGATCTCCCCGAACCTGTGGTACACGACTACCAAGGACCCGAGTTCACCGACCGAGAACGGCTCGGTTCCCACGCACTTATTGAAACAACGTCTCGAGTATTTGCGCACGAGATTCCACTTCATCGTGATTGATTTGCCCCAAGCCGGCAGCCAGGGCGACGCCGCTGTCCTTAGCCAGCTAGCCGACGGTTCTATTTTGGTGATCGAAGCCAATACTACACGCAAAGCCGCAGCGCTCCAGGCTAAGAAAACAATGGAAGCGATGAACATCCGAATTCTGGGGTCTGTTCTCAATAGCCGCACTTTTCCAATCCCGGAGCGCCTGTACCGCAAGCTCTAGGCTCACGTGGTTGCCAATCGATACCTTTCTGGGGTCCCGCGCCGGAACCTTTAGGAACACAGCCTTTATTGCACTCATCGATCCTGCATATTAACAGACCTTCCATCGTATTCACCAACGCGAGTCTCCACGACGCTTTGGGCCTCACACAAAGAGAAACACTATGACAACTCCACAGCGTCAATTACTTATCACTGCCTTTCCCGTCGCAGATCTGATCCTGCTCGGAATAGTCCTGGACGTGTCAGTTTTTGGTTCCGGTTCGTTCATGCCGCTCTCTGTGCTGACTCACAAGACGCTACAAGTCCAGACCATATTTGCGATCCTTGCTCTGCTCTTCCTCTGGAAGCCTGCTTTCAAGATGATCGGGCTCTACCAGTCGAAGCGCCTTACACGCCCTGTGCGTGAATTCCCGGAATTGCTGAAAGCAGCAGCGGTCGCGACTATTATCTTGGCCGTTGTCGCGCTGGTCTTTCGGGTTCGCGCGATCACCCCGACTGTTTTGTGGAGGTTTCTCCCTCTATCCATTTCTAGCCTGACGGCTTCGCGATTTGGCTTGCGCTACCTCCTCAAAGCCATACGTCAACGTGGACGCAACCTACGGCAAGTGATCGTCGTCGGCACCAATGCACGCGCTGTGAACTTTGCTAGCAGCATCCTGACGAAGCCAGAACTGGGCTACAGGTTGGCCGGCTTCGTCGATGATGTTTGGGTCGGCCCCGGTCTAGCCGAAGGGTTGACACGCAAACTCGTTTCAAATCTTGTCGGTTTTCCTTCCTTCCTCAGGAACCACGTTGTCGACGAAGTAGTAATTGCATTACCGATCAAATCTTTCTATGAAAAAGAAGATGGTCTGCTTCGCACCTGCCGAGAGCACGGCATAATCGTTCGCATCCTCACTGATCTATTTGACGCCTCCCCTTCCGAACAGAATGTGAATGAATTTGCCAGCGCACCGCTTCTCACTTTCTCCTCGATTCCTATCGATACTCTCCGATTAGTTGCCAAGCGGGCCATTGACATTGCGGTCTCAAGCTTGCTCCTGATCGTACTAAGTCCAGTCTTCTTGGCCGCCTATATTCTTGTAAAGCTGGACTCTAAAGGACCGGCAATCTTTGCTCAAAAGCGGATCGGCTTGAATAAGCGCCGTTTTCGAATCTACAAATTCCGCAGCATGGTTGCGAACGCGGAGAAACTTCAGGCGCAGCTCGAATCGCACAACGAAGCGCAAGGACCTGTATTCAAAATCAAACACGATCCCCGCATCACGCGCGTCGGGAGAATCCTCCGTAAAACTAGCATCGACGAGCTCCCGCAACTCTTTAACGTGCTCATAGGCGACATGAGCCTGGTTGGTCCGCGACCTCTGCCGGTACGCGACTACAACGGATTCGATAACGACTGGCAGCGCCGCCGCTTTAGCGTTCGACCAGGAGTAACCTGCCTGTGGCAGGTGAGCGGACGAAGCTCTGTCACATTCGATCAATGGATGCGCCTCGACATGGAGTACATTGATCAGTGGTCTCTCTGGCTTGACATGAAGATCTTGGCAAGAACCATACCTGCGGTGGTCAAGGGAATCGGTGCCGCATGATTCGGAGTGTTATTCGGATCTGGCGCACTGCCTTGCGGCCCCATCTGCGATACACGAGCCCCTCTTCGGCGGTCAGATCAATCGACTCGCCGTGTGTATAGAGTCCCATCCTCACAGCATGGACGCATCCGGCGCTTACTCGTAAGCATTGACAACGCATCACGCTGCCTTCAAAACACCTAGGCCGTATCCACATATAGACTTTGCAAGTTTGTGTTGATTTGTTGCACTTGAGCAATGGCGAGTCGATACGAATTGAGCGAAGCTCAGTGGTTGAGAATCAAAGACAAGCTTCCCGGTCGAGTGGAGCATGTGGGTCGGACGGCGGCGGATAACCGACAGTTTGTCAACGGTGTGCTGTGGGTGCTGCGTTCCGGTGCGCGCTGGAGTGATCTTCCGGAGCGTTATGGCAAATACAAGAGCGTGCATACGCGGTTCATGCGCTGGGCGCGCAATGGTGTATGGGAACGCATCTTCGACGATCTGGTTCGCGATAAGAAGAACCAGCACCTGATGATCGACTCGACGATCGTACGAGCGCACCAGCAAGCGGCCACAGGCCGCAAAAAGGGGGCGAAGACAAGGCTCTGGGGCGTTCCCGAGGAGGTCTGAGCACCAAGATTCACCTGCTGGCCGACGAGGATGGACTGCCGCTGGAGTTCCGCATCACCGCAGGCCAGGACGGAGAATACGCTCCTGCCGCGGAGTTGCTGGCTGGTCAACAGGCCGAGGCTGTTATCGCCGATCGGGGTTACGATGCCGACGTGCTGCTGGTGCAGTCAGAGAGCATCGGCGCACGAGCGGTTATCCCACCGAAACGCAACCGCAAACTCCAGCGACCTTACGACCGTGAGCTCTACAAGCAGCGCAACCGCATCGAACGCTGCTTCAACAAGCTCAAGCATTTCCGCCGTTTCGCCACCCGCTATTGCAAAACAATCCAGGCCTTCCGATCCTTCACCGCTCTCGCCTGCGCTTGGCTCAGACTCAAGCTATATGTGGATACACCCTAGTTTTGACTTGAAGCACATCTCCGGAGTTCAGC
>JAJZAL010000005.1 GCA_021799405.1 Acidobacteriota bacterium | reverse complement strand
ATGTGGCGGGGGCTGGAAACGGATTTACGGTTAGGCTATTGAGGCACTCCCAAGGGAAACCGGGAGCAACAGCTAGGCCTTACCTACGGAATACCGCGCCAGTCCTCGACCCGACCGGCCAGGCTTCAGGTTTCCTTGACTGATCTCGCCGCCAGAAACCTGGAATTGAGGGTGGACAAGTATGTTCCTACTGGCTGGTGGCGTCACTCGACCGTGAGAGAAATGGCGACCGTCTGTTGCAACGAGCCCGAAGTAGCAGTTACGGTTACCGTCGAAGTGACCGGCTTCGTCCCTCCACTTCCACTCACTCCTATGCTGCTTCCCCCTCCGCAACCGGAGAACAGGCCGCAACCGGCAAAGGAAATCGCCAGCAGCACCAGCAGCTGAAGACGTTTGCGCTTCCCGAAAGCCACAAGGCCGAAAACAACGGCAAAGACCCCACCCGGAAAGAAGAACCGGGAATTGTACCCAAGCGATGCAACGGTAGAACTCGAAGTGATCGTCAACTTTGTGGTTTGGGCGGCAGTGCCAGAGATCGTCACGTTTGCGGGCGAGAAGGAACAACTGGCGCCAGCAGGCAGACCGCTGCAGGCAAAGGAAACCGTTCCACTCATCCCATTTTCCGGAGTCACAGTAAGCGTTGATGTCCCGCTGGCACCCGGCTGAATCGTTATGGCCGAGGGAGAGGACGAGAGAGCGAAGCTCGATGTGGCTGAGTTGACCGTGAAGCTCTGCGTGACAGGATTGGCTGTGGCATAGGTGCCGTTGCCCGGTTGCGACGCGGTGATGGAGCAGGTTCCTGCGGTAACGAACGTTGCTGTCGTTCCAGAGACCGTGCAGACGCCTGTCGTTGTCGATGCGAAGCTGACGGTGAGCCCGGAGGATGCTGTGGCGACAAGTGCCAGCGGAGTGCCGACAGTCTGCGTTCCAGGGTTGTTAAACGTGATGGTTTGCGTCTCCGCACCGGCCGTTGTGTCAAATGCATTGCTTGTCGCGGAGATCGACGCAGGGGGATTGCTGGCCGGATTCAGCGTGAGGCTGGCTGTCAGCATGTCACCGGCGCCCGCGGCGCTGACGCTGAGGTTAGAGTAGGTGGCCACGCCCCCAGATGTCTTTGTCGAGCCGCCGGAGAGCACGCCGTTGTCGCCGCTCGCCAGGCTGAGAGGAATCGACACTGGACTGGCTTTGAAGATGTTGCCGCTCTCATTGAGGGTGACTGCCGCAGAGAAGGTTGCGCCGGCCAGCACGCTTGCCGGCGGCTGCGTCGAGAAGTCCAGTGCATAGTCGGTTTGTACCGAACCCGCGTCCACACAGGGTGTTCCGGCGGTGTACCCCTGGTATGTAGAGTTGGTGTAAGAATCGCCGCGCTGGTCGGTGTTTGCGCCTGTGGGCACATTGCTCGCGCTTCCTTCACAAATGGCCGCACTGCCCGGCAGCGGGATCATGGTTTGCGTTGGGCCGCCGTAGTTGCCCAGGACCGCGAGCATCGGGTCCTTTCCCGTAACATCGGTATTAGACAAGGTCCATCCCGGCACCCCCGAGCTTACTCCAGCGTTGCCGCCAGCATTGTTATAGAAGACATTGTCGCTGTCTTCGATGATGAGGGTGGAGGGTACGCCTTCGGTATAGATGCCACCCGCTTGTACTGCAGAGTTTCCCGAGAAGACGTTGTTAGAAAAGCTCAACAACCCGACTTGTGAAATCGACTGGCCCCTGTTCGAGATGGCCCCGCCCGAGGCTTTCGGCGCGGAATTTTCGGAGAAAGTGTCGTTGGTGACAGTCAGGGTTGGTTGTGAGCTTCCGCCATAGTAGTCACTGATCGCTCCGCCATCCCCGACCGACGCAGAATTTCCTGAGAAGGTGCTATAGATGGCAGATACAGACCCGTTGTAACTCGAGATCGCTCCGCCGTCTCCGGTCGACGTCGAATTTTTTGAGAAGGTGCTATTGGCAACGGATAGAGTCCCGACGGCATTGTCGATTGCCCCTGCTCCGATTCCAGCCGAGTTCCCAGAGAAAGCACAGTTGGCGATGGTTAGGGGACCTGCGCTGGAGGCGTTCGAGATTGCTCCGCCACGGCCATTCGCGGCCGAATTTGAGTTGAAGCTACTGTTAGTGACCGTCAGGATTCCGTCCTGGTTCATGATTGCGCCGCCGTTGGTCGCGGAGTTCCCGGAGAAGAAGGTGTCGGTCACGGTCAGGTTTGCGCCGTTGTTATAGATAGCGCCGCCGTCATAGCCTGATGCATTGCCATCGGCGAAAGTCAACCCCGATATGCCGACGGTACCACCATTGATTTGAAGCGGCGAAATTGTGCCGCCGCCGGAGATCGTTAAGAGACTCTCTCCTGGCCCCTTTATCGTCACGTTGGCATCAATCGACGGCAACTGGCTGTTCACGGTGATGGTCTGCGCCGTTGAGAAAACCGTCGGGTCAAAGGAAATATTCGCACCGTTGATCTGATTGGCAGCTTGCAGCGCGTCGCGCAGGGTACAGCTTGGGCTGGCCGGAATGCAGTTCGACGATGTTGCCGAGAGGTCATCCGCCGCCGTGCTCACTACCAGAGTGGGCGGCAGCACCGTCAACGGAATGGTGACGCTGCTGGGCTCGTAATACTCTGACGAGGTTTGAACTCCATTGAAGTTCACGACGATGGTGTAGGGAATGTTTACCTGAAGCGGGGTGCTCGGCAAGGCGATGTTGAAGGTATTTCCAGCGCCGGCGGTCACCTGCAACTGTGTGTTCCCAGTAAGCTCTGCCGTAAAGTCGCTAGCAGCGATTCCGGTTGCGTTCGATGGACTGAGCGCGACAGAAATGGTGGGCTCCTGGTCATAGACAAAGGTCGAGCTCGGGGTAACTGTAGGGGTCAGCGACGTTGCCACCGTTGAGCCGACAGCAAGATATGTGAATTGGTCGGACGGGGTGATGGCACTGCGCTGCGAAGTGGTGTAAACCACAACGTTCACCGTACCCGGGCTTTCCACGGGCGAGATCGCCGTGATGTAAGCGGGGGCCGTGGCTGTGGCCGCATGTAGAGTCGCGCTGGCTCGCTGCCCGCTGACTCCAAAGTCGAGTGTGCCGTTGAAAGTATCTAGTCCCGTTCCGGTAATTGTCACGGAGGTGCCGCCGGTATCGGGGCCTGAGTTGGGAGACACGAAGATCATTGGAGGATCGCCCGTCACCTGCACCGCGCCAATGTCGATGGCAGCGCCGCTTGTAGCCGGGCGGGGCGCGCCGCGCTGGTCTGTTTTCGGTTCGCCCGTTTGGTATGTGCCAGTGTTGAGGGCCGCGCTGCTGGCCAGCGGCGGCATTGTTTGGGTCGTTCCGCCGTATTGGCCCAATACCGCCAGTTTTGGGTCACCAATCTGATCGGTGCTCGACAGCGATGAGGCGGAGATATCGCCACCGGCATTGTTATAGAAATCGTTATAGCTTTCCGTGACGGATCCGCCATCGTTGAAGATGCCACCGCTCTGGTTTGCCGAATTGCCGGAAAGGATGCTGTTGACGACCGTCAGGGAGCCATTGGCATTAAAGATAGCCCCGCCGTTGCCCGTGCTGGCTGAATTTCCAGAGAATGTGCAGTTGGTAATGGAAACCGTTCCACCATTGCTGTAAATTGCGCCGCCGTCCCCGGCTGGCGCTGAATCTTCCGAGAAAGTGCAGTTGGCCATCATCAGGGATCCAGCGGCGTTGAGGATCGCGCCGCCATTGCCCGTCACTGCCGAATCCGCTGAGAACGTGGTGTCGGTCACCGTCAGGGCGCTTTGGTTTGAAATGGCACTGGCGCCGGACGCTGCCGAATTCTTCGAGAAGGTACTGCCGGTGACCGTCAGAGTCCCCTGGTTCGAGATTACGCTGCCGCTGGAGGATGCAGAACGTCCTGAGAAAACGCTGTTGCTGATGGTTAGTGTGCCAAGGTTCGAGACCGCGCCCCCGCTCGCGTCCGGGCTCGTGATGGTCACCCCGAAGAGAAATGCGCTCGCACCAGAATCGACGGCCATCACCTCGTTGCTACCAGCGGAGATATTGAACGCGCCAGTTCCCGGACCAAGAAGGTTGATTTGACCGTTGGCAACCGGGCTGCTTGTGATCGCAGGCAGCGAGGAACTCAAGGTGATCGTGCCGCTCATGCCGCTCGCAAAGGTGATGTCGCCCTCGCCCGCCGTATTCGCCGCGGTGAGGGCCCCGCGCAACGAACCCGTGCCCGAGTCGTTCGTGTTGGTTACTACAAACTGGTTCGTCTGCACCGCACCCGCGTCCACCGCACCCGCCGGGCACGATGAATCAAGCGGGAATCCGCGCTGGTCCGTATCCATGCTTGAAGGGAGATTGCTAGTGCTTCCGGCGCAGATCGCCAGGTTCCCAGGCAGCAAAATCATGCTCTCCGTCGGGCCGCCATACCAACCCATCGGCGCCAGCTTCGCATCTGTTCCAGTCCGATCTGTGCTCGGCAGGACGAGGCCGGTCGGTTCGTCATCCCCGTCGTTGATGAAGACGTTATAACTATCCGAGCCTGAGCCAACACTAGTAATCCCGCTGCCATAGCTAACGTTGGTTGCTAGATCGTTGGAAAAGATACTGTTGGTGACGGTCAAGCTCCCTGTCGGGCTGGTGTCATAGTTCTCAATCGCGCCTCCAGTCTCTGCCGAATTAGCGGAGAAGGTGCTGTTGATGACCGTCGCGACGCTTCCGGTAGCATAGATGGCGCCGCCAAAGCCCTGGCTGGCGGAATTGCCATAGAAGGTGCTATTAGAGACGTTAAGGGCTCCACCAGCGGTGCATATAGCACCGCCACCAATCGATGCAGTGCCGGTCTGGATTGCTGAATTGCCATAGAAAACGGTGTCGGACACTGCCACAGTTCCGTTCGAGTTATAGATGGCGCCGCCGCCACCGACTAGCGACCCCCCAGCGCTACTCGCAGAGTTGTTGTAGAAGGTGCTGTCGGAGACGGTCAGGGTTCCGTTCAGGTTGTAGATGGCGCCGCCAAAGCCAGATTCCGATGCATTCGTAGTATTGCCGTAGAGTGTGCTATTCGTGATGGTCAGGGTTCCCGAATTTGAGATTGCCGCGCCGCCAGTAGTCGAATATCCATCTGTAATCCTCAATCCGGAGATGTCTACCGTGGCGCCGGAGTTGACAGCGATGACGCTGCTATTGCCGTTACCTGAAATAGTCAGCAGCCCTGCTCCCGGTCCGGCGATGGAGACATCCTTACCAATACCCGGCAATGCGCTCGCGAGCGTGATAGTTCCCGTCAGGCCCGATTGGAAGGCTATTTTGTCTCCGCTCGCAGCAACGGTCATGGCGTCGCGCAACGAACAGATAGTGCTGTTGCAGATGCCATCGTTCGAATCTTTCAGCGTGTTGACGGTCCAGGTGGTCTGCGCCGAGGCTGCCACTGCGAGTAAGCACGACAGGGTCGACAGGATGAGGCGCCGTATTGTGAAACAGGATCGCAGACGGTTGAGACGTGCAGCGACTGAGGACAAAAGCGCAGGCCAGCTTGCAGGGTTAGTCATAAGATCTCGCTGATGATGAAAGCCGCCCGAATTATACACCTCACTCAAGACGCGCCATCATATACTTATTGCGGAGAAGCGGGGCAAGGGCATTTCAAAATAACTGCAGCGGTTAGAACTGGCAGTTAGCACCTTGTGGCGACAATCCGACTGAGGAAAACCGCAAGTGAACAATTCGTCAATCAGATACTAACCATCGGGTCCTTTCCCGCGAATTCGTCCAGCGTCTAAGTTTCGTGGGCGGACATCCAATTTCGAATCTCGGTAAGCGTCTTCTCGTGCTTGACATGCCTGCTTCAATGCGCGCTGCTCTTGCCGACATTCTGCAGTCTTTGCCTGGTAAGTTTCCTGGCATCGATGACGGGCTCGCTTAGACAGCCCAAAACGGATTGCTCCCGATAAGTCGGCTAGGCTTTACAAATCAAGTTCACTTGGTCGTAGAACGGGCAAGTTGACGTAGAACGGGCAACGCGCTCGCTAGGGCCCGGAAAGGCACGCGGGTGCGGCACAAGGCCGCGTCGGCGACTATCCGACAAGGTGGAACGCGGAACACTGCCGCGTTTCCCAGGACCTATCCTAATCTCTGGCCCATAAACCAAGGCGGCTAAGTGCCTTGGAGGATCGCCGAACGTTTTGTCAGCCCCACGCTGAACCGTTTACTCAGCTGAGATCCTGCTCCTTTCAAAAGGGTCCTGAAAACCACCACTCTAAACCTCACAGGATCAGCGGCCGGAATCTGCCAAGTCGGCCGTTCCTCAAGGTGTGGGTTGTGTACCAGCGGCGCTTCCGTCTCGCCGACGGGAGCAAGCTGAAACTTAAGCACGAACAGTGATGACGTACTCTTCATGAAGACATTTCCAGCAGTCGTACCGGGAATTGCTTCCTGCTTTCCGCTAGGGCAATTCTTATTGACGCCATTGGCCGGCGCATATAGATTCAGTAGCTGCCTACTGGTTAGATACCTGTAGGGCCTCAGACGCGCGGGCCGTTTCCGCGAGCCTGCTATGTGACTGATTACTGGCTTCAAATCCCCCAGGAAGCCGCGGGTGTTCATGCTGTTCATTCGCGCATGCCGCACGACCGCTGCGCGCTCTTTCGTTCCAATTCAGGTGCAGTAGCAAAGGTGTAGCAGGATCTGCGGCAGCCGATACCTGGCGTTACCCGGAGGGTTGTGATGGCGAGTCTGCGTGGCCGTGTAGGCCGGTGTGTGGTTCTGTCTGTTTGGCTTGGAATAGTGTTGCTGGCCGCGGGCAGCCCGCAGGAGGCCTATGGCCAGAGTGTGACTGGCACGATCACGACGGGCACGTATCCGGCAGCCGTGGCGGTAAATCCGGTGACGGACAAGGTCTATGTCGCGAATGCCAACAGCAACAGCGTGACGGTGATCGACGGGGCGACAAATGCAGTTGCCAGCACGGTCCCGGTGGGGACGAATCCGGCAGCCGTGGCGGTAAATCCGGTGACGGACGAGGTCTATGTCGCGAATTTTGGCAGCAACACAGTGACGGTGATCGACGGAGCGACGAATGCAGTTGCCAGCACGGTCGCGGTGGGGACGAATCCGGAAGCCGTTGCAGTGAATCCTGTGACAGACCAGGTCTATGTGGCGGATAAAAACAGCAACACAGTGACGGTGATCGACGGGGCGAAGAATACGGTTGCCAGCACGGTCACGGTGGGGACGAATCCGGAACACGTGGCGGTGAATCCTGTGACGGACCAGGTCTATGTCGCGAATTTCAGCAGCAGCGGCACGGTGACGGTGATCGACGGGGCGACGAATGCAGTTGCCAGCACGGTCACGGTGGGTTTGTATCCGGATGCCATGGTGGTGAATCCAGTGACGGACCAGGTGTACGTCGCGAATTACGACAGCAGCACAGTATCGGTGATCGACGGGGCGACGAATACCGTTGCCAGCACGGTCGCGGTGGGGAAGGCGCCGGATGCCGTGGTGGTGAATCCAGTGACGGACCAGGTGTATGTCGCGAATTACAGTAGCGGCAATGTATCGGTGATCGACGGGGCGACGAATACAGTTGCCAGCACGGTCGCGGTGGGGACAGCGCCGGATGCCATTGCGGTGAATCCGGTGACGGACCAGGTCTATGCCGCGAATCTTTTCAGCGGCACCGTGACGGTGATCGACGGGGCGACGAATGCGGCCAACACGGTCACGGTGGGGGCGAATCCGGATGCCGTGGCAGTGAATCCTGTGACGGACCAGGTCTATGTCGCGAATTCCAACAGCAACAGCGTGACGGTGATCGACGGGGCGACGAATACAGTTGCCAGCACGGACACGGTGGGGACGAATCCCTTTGCCGGTGCGACGAATCCGGTAACGGGCAACGTCTATGTCGCCAATAGCGGCAGCAACACGGTGACGGTGATCGACGGGGCGACGAATGCGGCGAGCACGGTCAGCGTGGGCTCGCAGCCGGATGCCGTTGCGGTGAATCCAGTGACGGACACGGTCTATGTCGCGAATTACAGTAGCCGCAATGTGACGGTGATCGACGGAGCGACGAATGCGACCAGCACGGTCACGGTCGGCTCGGAGCCGGATGCCGTTGCGGTGAATCCAGTGACGGACCAGGTCTATATCGCGAACCAAAACCCAGGCAGCAGCGGCACGGTGACGGTGATCGACGGAGCGACGAATACGACCAGCACGGTCACGGTGGGCTTCGGCCCGAAAGCCGTTGCGGTGAATTCAGAGACGGACAAGGTCTATGTCGCGAATGAAAGCGGCAACACGGTGACGGTGATCGACGGAGCGACGAATGCGACCAGCACGGTCTCGGTGGGCTCGAATCCAGTAGCCGTAGCCGTGAATCCAGAGACGGACAAGGTCTATGTCGCGAATGGGGGAAGCGACACCGTCACAGTGATCGACGGAGCGACGAATGCGACCAGCACGGTCGCGGCGGGCACGGGGCCGGCAGCCGTTGCGGTGAATCCGGTGACGGACAAGGTCTATGTCGCGAATAGCGCCAGCAGCAGCGTGACGGTGATCGACGGTGCGACGAATACAGTTGCCAACACGGTCACGGTGGGCTCGGTTCCGGATGCTGTGGCGGTGAATCCAGTGACGGACCAGGCCTATGTCCCAAATATCAGCAGCAACAATGTGACGGTGATCGACGGGGCGACGAATACGGCCAGCACGGTCAGTGTGGGCTCGCAGCCAGCAGCCGTTGCGGTGAATCCGGTGACGGACAAGGTCTATGTCGCGAATAGCGCCAGCAGCAGCGTGACGGTGATCGATGCGGAGGGCATCCAGCCGGTACCGATCACGCTGACGGCCGCGGGGGTGTCGGACGCTTTGACGACGGGCACATCGAACAACGTCTTCCAGACGATGAACACCCAGCCGAGCTTCACGGTGCAGGCAACGAGCGCCTTCAGCACGAGCAGCGCATACAGCGGGGTAACGGCGACCAACCCTCCACCAACGGAGTTGTATTACTCGGTGGATGGCGGGCAATGGAGCGAGACGGCGACTACCAGCACTTCGGGCAGCAATCCGGCCGGTTTCAGCATCGCTCCTGGCCAGCAGAGCCTGGGCTTCCATACGCTTTATTACTACGTGGGTTACGGGAATGAAGGCGGGCAGAACAGCAGTTCCCAGTATGGGACTGGGAACTCGCCGGAGATCAGCAATGTCGAAGCGTATCACTTCCTGGTGGAGCCGTTGAGCACCACGACTTCGGTGGTGGCGGATGTGAATCCGCAGAACGTGGGCAGCTACGTCACGTTTACGGCTACGGTAACGCCCTTCACCACTTCGAGTACGTTGACCGGGACGGTGCAGTTCTACGATGGGACGACGGCTCTGGGCAAGCCTGTGACGGTGCAGAACAGCGGCGGCGTTTACTTGGCGGCGTACGCGACCAGCAGCCTGGCGGAAGGCACGCATACGATCGAGGCGGTGTACTCGGGCGATACGAATGACTTAGGATCGAGCGGATCGATGACCGAGCAGATTGCCGGTGCGGCGACCACCCTGACCACGACGAGCGGCAGCGGGCAGAGCGCGGTGATCGGCACGGCGTTTGCCAATCCTGTTGTGGTCAGTGTGCTGGACAGCAGCGGCATCCCGGTGCCGAACGCTACGGTGACGTTCAGCGGAACGGGGCTGAGTTTCAGTCCCGCGGTTGCATCCACTAACAGCAGCGGCGAGGCCAGCACCACGGCGACGCCGACGCAGGGTGGCGCGCTGACGGGAACGACGGCGGTGACAGGAGCGACCACCAGCGCCACGTTCAGCGAAACAGGCTTGCCACTGAGCGCAACGGTGGTGGTCGCGCCTGCATCGACGGTGTACGGTACCGCCGCGACCACGATGACGGCGAATGTGGTCTATACAGGGACGGCGGCTCCCACCGGCGGGGTGAGCTTTACTTTGAATGGCGGCTCGCCGGTGACGGCCAGTTGCACCGGCGCAACCAGCCCGCTTACGTGTACGGCGTCGTATCCGACGGCGGGCCTGTCCGTTTCCGGCGGCCCGTATAACATAGTTGCCAGCCTGGCTGCGGATATGGATTACGACGCTGTTACGGCGAGCAACATGCTGGTAGTTAACCCTGCGCCACTGAAGGTCACCGCGAACAACGCAACGAAGGTCTACGGGACGGCGAACCCGGCGTTTACGGGTGCGGTGACAGGCACGGTGAATGGCAATACCTTTAGCGAGAGCTTTACAACCACGGCGACGGCAACATCGAGTGCCGGTCCGTATCCGATTGTTCCCAGCGTGACGGGTACGGATCTGAGCGACTACGCGGTGACGACTTCAGATGGCACCCTGGTAGTCTCACAGGCCGGTAGCGCGGTTTCCCTGACAAGTTCGACCGCGAACGCGAACCTGAACGCAAACGTAACCTTCACGGCTACAGTGACGAGCGCAACAACCGGTACGCCGACTGGGTCGGTCGAGTTCCTGGACGGCTCGACGGTACTGGGCTCGGGCCCGCTGAACAGCATAGGGACTGCCACGTACACGACCAGCAGCCTGACGGCTGGGCTTCATCAGATCACGGCTGTCTACCAGGGCGATGTGAACTTTGATGAATCGACCTCGGCTCCGCTGGCACAGATTGTGACGGCGCCGGATTTTGGCCTGACAACGAATGTGAACACCTTGACGTTGAAAGAGGGACAGACCGGCGATGTGACCATCAGCCTTGACCCGGTCGGCGGGTTCAAGGGGTCGGTGCAGTTCACCTGCAGCGGGCTGGCGGCGAACTCGCAGTGCACGTTCTCGCCCGCGTCGCTGACGGCAGACGGCTCGAATGCAAAGCAGACAGACCAGATGACAATCACCACCAAGGGGCCGAATACCGGCACGGTGGCGATGATTCATCGCGGTAATCCTGACGGGGTCATGCTGGCAGGCATCTTCTGGCTGCCGGGACTGCTCGTCGGCGGTCTCCTGTTCTGGCAGCGCAAGAAACTGACGGCAAAATACAGAGTGTTTCTGATATTACTGGTCGCAGCAGCCGTGATCTCTGGCGCAGTTGGCTGCGGGTCGACGCCGCCGTACACAGCACCTGGAGCATCCCTGGTAACAGTGACGGCAACCAGCGGTTCATCGTCGCATACAGCAATTGTTTATCTCGACGTGACCAAGTAAGAGAGCCGGCAACCGCAAGCGGCAATAAAGATCCTTGGCCGCTGTGCTCCAACCGAGCGCAGCGGCCAGATGGGGCATCCCCTTTTTACTGTCCAGCGTCGGCATCGTGTATAGCTTCAAGCGGGTTCGGTTCTGAACATCAGTGAATGAGTTGTGTGGAACGTGTAATAAAACCCACTCCTTTCGGAGCACTCGCTCGTCCCTTTTTGGCAGCGCTTGTTTTCAGCGGTTTGCGCTTCTTTGGTGCGATACCCTTTCGGAACGCATTGCCTTCAACTCTCAAGGCCTGATCTGTTCCGCAAGGGCCGCCGCAAACGGCGTTTGATGGACCCCTTTCGGAATACCGGCCGGGCCGACTCCGGAGCCGAATTTGGAGATCACATTCCGATAGGTAATGAAAAGTGTGCGTCCAGTGAAGGCCGGCATCAACCAGTGGGTGAGAGTCCCACCGGGGTAAAAGTCCAAAGCCCCGTAGCTTGAATAGCAGGAAGGAAGGAAACTGACGATCCTGAAGCCTATTGACAAAGCCATCGTCAAGGATGGTGAGCGAGTCACCGGGCCGTAACGCAAGTAAACTCATATGGCCTCGAAAGTACTGAAATCCGAAGGCCGAGCCCTCACTTTTCGGGCGAAGGCAGCATGGCGTGTCGTATGGACTGATGCGGCCAGTCACTTCGGCGGGGTTGGTAGGGACAGCACGGTGACAAGGTGATGTTGAGCAACTGGAGAGACCCTCCTCGCCCCGGCGCGAAATCGCCGGAGCAGGGAAGCCGTATAACCGGAGACACCGGGAAGTCGGCGGAAGGCGAGAGGGGATCTATACAACCGGATTTTCGGAGAACAGCAGAGAGGGAGATTTCGAGCAGGCGGATGAGACGGACACGCGTTTATCGGTAGAACAGCGCCAGAGCAAGGATGAGGACGAGAAGGATGCCGATGAGGGCGTTGTAGAAATTGAGGTAGCCGGATTGGAGACGGCTGACAGTTTCCGCAATTCGGCGAACGGCTTTTGCGATGGGCGAAAACAGCCCCGGGCCGAAAATGGGCGCGACTTCCTGATTAAAGATGAGGCGTTTTACAAAATAGGGGCCGTGGTCGTATTCGCGTTCGAGGTTGTGAGTTGGCCCGTAAATGAAGCCATAGAAAGTGCGCAACGCATTGGAGAAGGCGAGCGAAGTGGTTGCGATTTGGCGCGTGTCTTCGCGTCGGCCGCCAGACCAGATGGGCACACGGCGGAATCGGAGGGTGCGGCGGCTGACGAGAAAGAGCCCGATGGGTAAAAGCGCGAGCAATGGTCCGGCGATGATCATCTTGGTGGGAGAAATGAATGCAAAGGAACTGCTGAGTGGGACGAGCAGCCACCCCTTTTGCATGCTGGCGGTGGCATTGATGCCGAAAAGCCGCGAGCTTCCGGCAGCGAGTGCGTGGATCCACCAAGGCATGCCCACGGCCAGCGCCAGGATCAGGACGCCGAGGGTAAAGATGCTGAAGCAACGGGCGGAAGAAAGGTGGCGGCTGTGCTCGTGGTGATTGCCGAGCAGGCCGACGCCGAAGAGTTTTGCGAAGGTTGCGAGAGCGACAGCGGCGACGAGGGCGATGCCGGCAGCGGAGATGGCAAGTGTGAGTCGGGCGGGGAGAGCGCTGACTTGCATTCCGCGAAAGAGCGTTTGAAAGACGTACCATTCACTGACGAATCCGGCCTGGGGCGGAAGCGCGGCAAGGTTCATTGCGGCAAAGAGCGCTCCAATGCCGAAGACGACAGAGTGATTGCGGAGAATGCCCGATTGGCGAATATCGTAACTGCCGGTGACGTAGGATACGCCGTCGGCGGTGAGGAACAGCGAGCCTTTGGCGAGGCTATGGCCGGCAAGATGGAGCAGGCTGACGATCCAGGCCATAGCTGCCAGTTGTGGAAGACCTGCGGTGAGCAGCAGCCATGACATGCCAAGAAGGGCTACGGAGATGCATGCATTTTCGGCAGAGGAGAGCGAGAGCATGCGCCGCCAGTCTTCTTCCTGAAATGCAATGAAGATGGCGAGGATCGCGCTGAGGACGCCTGCGAGGACGATGATTCCCGCAGCGGTCATTGCCCAGAAGCCGAGGTGTGGGAGCCAGCCCAGGATGCCACGCGCGAGGGCGAAGAAAGCTGCATTGAGGACAATGCCGGAGAAGACCAGGCCGGTTGCTCCGGTGCTGGAACCATAAGCTGCGGGAAACCATTCATAGAACGGCAAGACGCCGAGTTTAGCCCCAAAGCCGATCAGCAGGAGCAATGCCAGCAGCAGCGTGAGGGGAGTGGAAGCTGAGGGCACGAGGGTGAAAGTGGCGAAATCGCAGGAACCGGTGCGAGTGGCGATCAGGAGGAAGGAGAGGAGCAGGGCGACTGCGCCGACTTCCAGCAACGCCAGCATGAACATGGTGGACTTGCCAGATGAGGAAGACGCATTTTCGCTCAGAATCATGGCTGCTCCACCGACGCTCATGACCTCCCATGCGACGAGGAATGAGATGGCGTCCTGCAGGCCGAGTACGCCGAGCGCACCCAGGAGCGTGAAGGCCAGGGCGGCGAACCAGCGCTTCGCGGGCCAGTCGGTTGATTTTCCACTGCGCAGCGCAGCCGCGAAGAAGGTAGGAATAAGGCCGAAAAACAACAGCCATGAGGCGGCGGTGTTGAGGTGGAACGTAACGGCAGTGTCGCCTAGATGCACCCCGAGTGACAGTCTCGGGGAGGTGAAGATCATGCCCTGGAGGGCGGCGGCGATGCCGGTGAGGCAGCCAAGGGAGATGCCGATACGGGCAAGGATGGCGCGAGGATCCCAGAGTGCAATGATGGCGGAGAGTATCCAGACCAGCGCCGTAATGCGGAGGAGATCAACTTGCATAGCGGCCTCCGTGGACTTTCTGTCCGGTGCGGTCGAGCAAGAGGAGCAGCGCCTGAATGATGGCGGCGGGATTGGGCGGGCATCCGGGCAGATAGACGTCTACCGGGAGAATGCCTTCGAGGCCATGAGCGCAACTGTATCCGCCGCCTGTGATGCCGCCGGAGACGGCGCAAGTGCCGGTGGCCATGACCCAGCGGGGTTCGGGCATAGCGTTCCAGGTTTCGAGGAGCGGACCACGCATGGCATATGTAACCGAACCAGTGACAAGAAGGAGATCCGCGAATCGAGGAGAGGGCGTGAAGAAGATACCGAGCCGGTGGAGGTTGTAGAAGGGATTGTTCAGGGCCTGCAGTTCCGATTCGCATCCATTGCAGGATCCGGCATCGACGTGACGAATGTGCAGGCTGCGTTTGAAGTGCTTGAGGATACCGTTTTTCAATTCCCGCGCAAGGGGAGAGTTGAGTGCGTCTGTCCACTCCAGATCCTTGCGGTCGCGGACGCCGAAGGCCCAGTTGTTGGACGGAGTCATGGCCTGGCTGGGGCAGGCTTCGGTGCAAAGCTGGCAGCCGATGCATTTGCCGTAATCGAGATGAAGATTGCGGTCTGCAATGGTGATGGCCTTCGGCAGGCAGGCATCGGCGCAGTCGCGGCAGTCTTCCCTGCATTGCTCCGGATGGTACTGGGGCAGGCCGAGTACGCCGGGCTGCATGGAAGCATCGGCTTTGTTGGGCCACGGTGTGGTGGCCAGTCCGCGATTCAGTCCAAAGAGCGTCCACAATGGCATAATGTCAACTTCCTTTATCGGTCGCAGCCCGCCATGGTGAGACCGAAGCTGGCTTCGTTGATGGCGTAATCCATCATGTTGGTGTCGTGCACGGTGAAGGGGAAGACGCGCCAATTGGAAAATGACGAGGACTTGATCTTGACCCGCGCGAAGCGCCCCTGCGGGTCGAAGTGCACGCAGTAGTAGATGGAGCCGCGTGTGCCTTCGCACCAGCCCAGACCCTCTGCGGAGGGAACGGGATCCAGTGGAGAAATGACGGGTCCTGTGGGAAGGCGGTCGACGGCGGTGAAAATGAGCGCGAGACTGTTACGAATCTCCTGTATGCGAATCTGGACGCGGGCATGTGCGTCTCCTTCGCTTCTGACGGGTATTTCCATGGGGAGCTCGGCGTATGCGGCGTAGGGGTGATCAGAACGCAAGTCGTGTGTGATGCCGGAGGCGCGCTTGATGGGACCTGTGGCGCCCTGGTCGTATGCAATTTGCGCTGGCAGATGACCTGTGGTGATGAGGCGGTCGAGATGGCTGTTGGTTTGTTCGAGTAGTTCCATATAGCGATCGATCTCGGGTTCGAGAGCGTGCAGTTTCGATGGAAGGGAGGAGACGTCGAGGTCGCGGCGCAGTCCGCCGGGAGTGATGAGCGCACGAAGGAATCGACTGCCGGTGAACAGGCCATTGATCTGTTTGCACTGTTCTGAGAGCAGCTTTCCCTGGGCTTCCCCGACTTTGAGCGTGGTGGTATGGCAAAGATGGCCCAGGTAGTAGAGGTGATTGTAGAGCCGCTCCAGTTCGGCAAGGATGGTTCTGAGGTACAAGGCGCGCGGTGGAACGGAGCAGGCGCAGGCGGATTCGACGGCCTGGCAAAAAGCAAGCGTGTGCGCGATGCTGTCAACGCCGGAGATGCGTTCGGCCATCAATGCGCCCATTTGTGGTGTGAGACCTTCGAAGCGCTTTTCCATGCCGCGATGCTTGAAAAAGAGGCGGGGATGACAGTGCAGGATCGCTTCGCCAATGTAATAGAAGAGAATCTGGGCCGATTCGAGAACATCGGCGCGAACGGGGCCGAAGGGAAGAATCTGAACGTCACCGCCTTCGAGGGGCGGAAGATCCCATGGGGATTCGGTATAGGGCATGGGCTCGGTGGGTTCGTATCGCGGATCCAAGGGCGGAAACGGAGGCTGGGAGCCTTCGTGGAGAACGAGCGGGCGCGGTTCAGGATGACCTTTGAAATGGATTCCGCACAGCTCGTGCATTTCGCGCTCGTACCATCCGAGCAATGGAATGCGGGGAGCCATGGAGGGTAATTCCTGCTGATCCTGCGGCAGTGTACAGCGCAGGATTTCAAAGGGCTGATGGGGGCCTTTATCTGCGAGATAGAGGACTTCCGGTGCGTCACCGGGGCGGGGGAACCATGCATAGGCCATCTGCAGACGGGCCCCCGCCTGTATAAGCTCTTCGCAAGCTTGCGGAACGGAATGCGGCCAGACGAGACGTTGGACGGTGCCTTGCATGCCATGCGAAGGAGTGTTCCGGCTCGCATCGGTCATCTTGATCCTCCAAACATGGTTGCGGAGATTTCTGTAAAGATTGACCAGAGTTCATGAGGCCACCAAAGTCCAAGAATGAGAAGCGGAGCAAATGTCAGCCACATGGGCAGGCTGCGCCAGAACATGCCAGAGATATGCACGGCGGGTGTGACGTCCCCGGCAAAGCACATGTCGCGGAAGTGAGACAGGAATCCGATGAAGATGACAATCAGAAAGATGATGAACAGCAATGCCGCCCAACGGTAGGGGCCGGCAATGCCAGCGCGCAGGATGGTGAATTCGCTGAGGAAGAGCGCGAAGGGCGGCGCGCCGGCGATACCCACGGCGCCCAGGAGCCACAGGGTTCCGGTGACGGGAAAAGTCTTGAGTACACCCCTGATTTCAGGAATCTCCTTGGTTCCGTAGGCGCGCATGGCATTGCCTGCCCCAAAGAACATGAGGGATTTATTGAGAGAGTGATTGAGCATATGGTAGAGGGCGCCGGCAACCCCATAGACGCCGCCGAAGCCCAGCCCGAGAGCCTGAACTCCGATGTGTTCGACGCTGGAATAGGCCATGAGGCGTTTGACTCCTCGTTGCCGGACGATGAAGAGGGCAGCGATGACGAACGAGAAAATGCCAAAGCATACCACTGCCAGGTGGGCCATGTAGCCGATTGCCGTTTTGTTGACGACGCCGAGATAGCGTGCAATGCCAAGGATGGCGGTATTGAGGAGCGCGCCGGAAAGCATGGCCGAAACGGGAGCGGGGGATTCACTGTGGGCATCCGGAAGCCAGGTGTGCATGGGGGCCAGACCGGCCTTGGTTCCATAACCGACGAGGACGAGGAGAAACGCAACGAGTTCGAGAGGAGGGTAGACAGAGGGCGCGCAATGAAGGAGGTTGGCCCAGGTCATGGCGTAGGTTTGTCCCAGCACGGAAGAGCCGCCCCAGTAAAAGAAGGAAGTTCCGAGAAGAGCAAGGGCGAGGCCGGCTGAAACGACCATGATGTACTTCCATGCGGCTTCAGTGCCTTCGGCAGCCCGTTCGAATCTTACCAGGAAGGTGCTGACCAAGGTGGTGAGTTCAATGGCGATCCAGTAGACGCCCGCACTATTCATGACACAGGCCAAGAGCATGGTGAGCGCAAAGCCGGAGAAGAGGGCATAAAAGAGCGGGAGGCGTTCCTCTTCATCCAGCAGTCTCATGTAACCGATGGCGTAGATGGAAGACAGCAAGTAGACGATTGTGACACAGAGGATGACCCATGCGCCGAGCAGATCGAGCAGGACATAGCCGTGGGCGAAGACCATGGGTCCGCGCAGAGCCAGGACAAGTAGGGGAAAGCTGAGGATGAAGTTGATGATGGCCGCCGCGAGGTTGCTATATTCGGCGAGACGGGGGTATCGCAGGGCGAGCGATAGGATGACCGTCACGGTTGGCGCGGCGAGCATGATGAGCAGCAGCAATGCGGGAATGGTCATCAGCCTACCAACCGGTTGAGTTGACGACTGCTGGTGGTGCCTGCGTGCACGACCAGGTAGCGCACCAGCATGCCGAAGCATGCAACAACGATCAGTAGATCGAAGAGGATAACGATCTCGATGAGAAGCGGCATACCGGGAACCAGAATCTGCGATCCGAGGAAGATTCCATTTTCAAGAACAAGCAGCCCGAGGATCTGACTGATGGCTTCGTCGCGCACAGAGAGCATGAGAAATCCGAGCAGCTTCATGGAAAGCATGACGGTAAGCGCGAGAACGACGATGTGGGCCGCGGGCAGCATTTCCTGGTTGATGTGGTTTGCAATCACATAGGCGAACATGACAGCCAGTGCGCCGAGCACCATGCTGGAGCTGGATTGAAGAACGGTGTGAATCTCCCGTTTGACATTGAGCCTGTCTACGATTCGGATGAGCAGGTAGGGTAGGACGAGACCACGAAAAAGGGCGGTCATGACGGCGATCATATACAGTTCCGGGAATCCTCCAAAATAGGCGACGCATGCTGAGAGAATCGCAATGAGCCAGGACTGCACCGCGAATGCGTAGACGTAATTACGCAGCCAGTGTGAGCCGAGCATGACGAAGGTGAGCAGGAGGCTGAGGATGGCAAGCGAGCTGAAAACAGATGCCTGAAGGGACGTGATATGAGAAAGAAACATTTATAGTCCCCCTATCAACTGGCTGGACACGATGGCGAGGACCGCAAGGAGAAATCCGGTCGCCAGCAGTTCCTGGTATCGGTAAAAGCGCAGTCTTGACTGCGTGGTCTCAACGATCACCACCAGCAGCGCGACCAAAAGGAATTTGAGAAGCAGCGAAGTGATTGCGCCGGCTTGTCCGAGGGGCGTGCCGAGTTGCGAAAGTCCCCAGGGCAGAAAGAAGACATTGCAGAAGATGGTGTAGAGGATGAACTGCTTCATCATGGAGGCCCAGCGTAGCAATGCCAGCAGTGGGCCGGAATACTCAAGGATTCGGGCCTCATCGATCATGTAAATTTCGAAATGAGTGCTGGAATGAATGGGCAAGCGATCCGTTTCGACAAGCAGGAGCACGAAGAATGCGAGCACGAGAAAGATATGCGCGGGGCTCCAATAGACGGACAGGCTGCTAAGCAGTAGATGATTGACGACAAAAGGGAGCATGGCCTTCGCCAGCAGGCTGATCCCGACGAGAACCAGAATGAGCGTCGGTTCAGCGAGAATGCCGAGCATGGCGGTACGGCTTGATCCGATGCCGCCGTAGACATTGCCCGAGTCCAACCCGGCGAGAATGATGGCGAAGGAGCCGAGCGTGAGCACCATGCCGCCGCCAAGAATGTCGCCCATGTTGGAAAGCGGAAGCGGTCGGTCCGTAAGTACGGGAATGAGCAGGGGAACGATGAGCATGGCTGTGAAGGCTATGACCGGAGCGATCCAGTAGATCCACGATGCGGAGTCTGGGACGACGCATTCCTTATGGAAGAGCTTCCACAGGTCGCGGTAAGGCTGGAAGATGCTTGGACCGCGGCTGCGCTGCACCCGCTCTTCTGCTTTGTGGATAAAGCCCTGCAGCAGGGGTGCGAGAAGAAGTACGCCGAGAACCTGAAGAACCTGGAGAGCGATATCAGGCAGTGTCACGCAGTCCTCCGCACAGAAAATGCCGCAGTCTTCAGAGAAGGAGCGTTTGGGATTACAGGGATTGAGTGTGCGGAGCTTAAGTGCTTCTTCATGGCATGACCCTCCAGTACAGGTAGGAGTCATCAGCCATGAAGGCGGTTAGGGGTGGACTTCATCACCGGCGCGACTTTTGCTTGGAAGCATCATGCGTCTTTGCATTTTGATTGTCAAGTTCATAGGGCGCAGCAAGCATCCCACATCCAGGAATACGTTTCATGCTGAAACACGTCGGGAGAAACCGAGACGAGTGAGATGTTCGGACTGTCATTGACAGGACGTGACGTTTCGGCATATCAAGTTGGTAGATAGCTAAAAGGTGAGGGAGTTCACCTTTAACCGCTGTCCTTCTCTCTTGAGCCGGACAGATGATGACTCCTGGCGGGGATCCCCCCAGTTCAGGAGTTTTGTCTGTACTGGCGATCCTCGACAAAAAACTCGATGGTGTGCCGGATGATAGGTGCGCGAACGGGACGTATTCACAGCGGTTATTTCCGGACTTTCGGAGATGCTGCGCAGCATGTCTTTTTCCGTGCATCGAATCATCGTGAAGAAGTGCAGGACGTTGTAGCAACCAGCGACCCCGAGGTCGAGAAAGCAGGATGGCATGTCTGAAATTGCAAAACTGGAAGCACTGGAAATTCTGGATTCGCGCGGGAATCCGACTCTTTCTGTCACGGCGACGCTATCGAATGGTGTAAAGGGAACGGCGAAGGTCCCTTCCGGTGCATCGACGGGCAAGCGTGAAGCGGTGGAATTGCGCGACGGAGATAAGTCGCGCTACGGCGGTAAAGGCGTATTGAAGGCAAGGGGCCACGTGGAAGATGAAATCCAGCGAGCGGTTCGCGGTTTTGACGCGAACGATCAGAGGGCGCTGGACAAGAAGCTTTGCGAACTGGATGGAACGCCGAACAAGGCGCGCCTGGGGGCGAATGCGATTCTTGGCGTTTCTCTTGCTGTTGCGCGCGCGGCGGCGGTAGACCGGGGCCTGCCATTGTATGCAGCCCTGGTGAAGGAGGATGCGAATCTATTGCCGACGCCGGGACTGAATGTTTTGAACGGTGGCAGGCATTCGGACAACAGCGTGGACTTCCAGGAGTTCATGATTTCGCCGGTTGGGGCTCCGAATTTCCACGAGGCACTGCGTGCTTCGGCGGAGACTTTTCATGCGCTGAAGGCCGTGCTGAACGCCAAGGGCTACAGCACCGCGGTGGGCGATGAAGGCGGTTTTGCTCCGCAGTTGAAGTCGAATGAAGAGCCGATCGAGTTGATTCTTGAGGCGATCGGGAAGGCTGGCTATAAGGCGGGTGAAGATATCGTGATCATGCTGGATCCCGCAGCCAGCGAGTTGTACCGGGACGGGGCGTATGAGTTCTGGAAGTCCGATAAGAGCAAGAAGAGTTCTGACGAAATGATTGCTCTTTGGGGAAGCTGGCTGAAGAAGTATCCAGAGATATGGTCGCTCGAAGACGGGATGGCCGAGGATGACCGGAACGGATGGCAGAAGCTGACAAGGGAGCTTGGCGGCAAGATTCAGCTTGTAGGCGACGACAATTTCGTGACCAATCCGGCACTGTTCCGGGAGGGGATCAAAGGCGGCATTGCGAATGCGATCTTGATCAAGTTGAACCAGATTGGAACGGTCACCGAGACGCTGGACTGCATTCAGCTTGCGCGAGAGAACGGCTACGGCGCGGTGATTTCGCATCGCTCCGGAGAGACCGACGACACCAGCATCGCGGATCTTGCGGTGGCTGCGGGCATGGGGCAAATCAAGACGGGTTCTGCGAGTCGCGGCGAGCGCATTGCGAAATACAATCGCCTGCTGGAAATCGAAAGAGAACTCGGTGGGAGGGCACGCTATGCGGGCGCCTCGGTATATGAACGCTGGAAGAAACCGGTGAAGGCATAAATCGTTGGCTCTGCGGCTGCGAGTTCTCTCGGCAGCAGAGGCGATGTACAACGGATGGCAACGGCGTGGAGCGAATATGTTCGAGCGCGATGACGAAAGTCGAGAGCGATTTCCTGGGGAACTGAATGGTCCGCAGAGGAATCGCCTGCTCAGCACCTGTCAGCACATCGACAAGCTGCTGAGCAGCGTCGAACATATTCTCCACGAGACGGCCTCTGAGTCGCCATTTCGGACGCATATAGTTGACATTGCTCCTGCCCAGACACGGGTGATTGAGGATTACATACGGCGGTTGCGCAGACAACTGCTGCGCGCGCTGGAGTGGCAGCATATGAAGCCGGCGAAGCCGGAGATCCCGGCAACCCGAGCGGTGCTGACGAATCTCGCGTTCGTTGATATAGCAGTCGAGGAGCTTCGTCCGCATTACATGCGCGGTTCCGGTGACGTCCCTGAAGATGCGACCGATGAGTTGAACGGCGTAGTGCATGAGCTTCGGTCACTGGTGGAAGAGATGGAGCGATACCTGCGGCAGGAGCTGAGTATTGACCTGGAGTCGCGATTGCAAAAGCTGGAGAAGACGGGCTATGACCTGGCTCTACTGCGCAGGATTGAGCAGATCGTCACGCGGCAAGGGTTGGTGGAATTTCGTTCGCGTATCGCATCTCTTGCCGAGAGGTTGGAGGATCACAACCTCGAAGTGGCTTTCTTTGGGCGCGTAAGCAGTGGTAAATCCTCGCTATTGAATGCACTTTTGGAGACAGATGTTCTGCCGGTCGGCGTGAATCCGATCACAGCAGTACCGACGAAATTGCGTTACGGATCCAAGTTGCGTGTTGAGGTGACTTACGGCAGTGGGCGTAGCGAGCTCATTGCGGTCGAACAACTGGCAGATGTCGTTACGGAGCGCGGCAACCCCGGGAATTTACGCAACGTGGTGAAGACGCTGGTGGATGTTCCTTCCAGCAGGCTGCAAAAGGGGATTGTCCTGGTGGATACGCCGGGGCTTGGATCGCTGGCCAGAAAAGGCGCCGCAGAAACGCTGGCCTATTTGCCCGCATGCGATCTAGCCCTCCTTTTGATCGATGCGGGGAATACGCTCAACGAAGAAGACATTGGGACACTGCGCCTTTTGTATGAGGCTGGCATTCCATCGCTCGTTTTATTGAGCAAGGCAGATTTGCTTGCGCGGGGAGAACGACAAGAGGCTATTGCATATGTGGTGGAACAGATTCAGAGCGAACTTGGAATTATGGTGCAGGTCCATCCCGTGAGTTGTGTTCCGGCGGAGAGTGATCTGTTAGAGCGATTTTTTGAAGAGGAGCTTCTGCCGCGCTTTGGACAAGCGCAGACCCTGCGTGAGGCGTCTGTTGCGCGAAAGATCGGCACTCTGAAGGATTCGGTGATGGCCGCGCTGGATACGATTCTGAACCGACAAAGCCGAGAGGCGCCGGAGCCGGCAGTGGATCCTGCGGGGTTGGAGTCGCAGTTGCGAGTTGCGACGGGTGAGATGGGCGAGCTCGGAAGAAATCTCAGCCGGGCTTTTCTGGAGCTTGGCGAGTCTTCGAAGGCGGTGATGGACAGTGTGGTTGAGCGTGGCGTGGGCTGGTATGAATTGCATCCGGGAGATGCGATCGCGGGACGGTTGTTGGATGAGTGGATTCGTGATGCTGTCGGAGAGAGATTGAATTCGCAAATTGGCCATGTACGCGAGGTGGTCGAGAGGACGGTACTTAGCTTGCAGGGCGCTGCGGAGGGATTGAGTAACGATGAAATTCCGTCTGCCGAGGAGCTAACGAGTGGACTACGTAACTTGCCACGGTTTGAGTTGGCGGAACTGCCTGGTGGTGTCGGGGCTGGCGGATGGAGGTGGCTGGGCCGACGCGCCGTTCGCAGCGCGCTGCATCGCGGTCTGCAAGAGAATGCCGGTTCGATGCTACAGGAGGCACTTCGACGTTACGGGTACGCACTAAGAGAATGGAGCGACAGGGCCATTGCCAGGATGGATGCGGTCGTTAGGTCATACGCCGATACCTACCGCGCGCAGATCCATCGGATGACCGGCATGGAGGAGCAATCGAAGGATAGGGGGCAGGTGCAAAGAGATTTGGAGTCGCTCCGCAACTGGCGCGCCGGGGTAAACACGGACATAGCCGCCCAACGAGCATGACCCGAGGATTATGTGCCCGGGATAGGAGATGAAATAAATGGCAATGTTATGAGAGCCCCCATGGTTCAGCGTAAAGATACGAAATTCTGATCATGGAGGAGGTTAGATGAGAAAGCACAGGCAGCATACGGTTTATCATTCGATTCTGCCGGCTCTTCAGGAGCCGGGTTGCCCATTCTGCCGACTGCTGAAGGAGTTCCAGACAGAGTGTCTCCAGACGAAGTCGGAGGGAAACCTGCATTGCCTGTGCAATTTTCACGTCTGGGGACTTGCGGCGGTACAAGATGCTCACGAAGCGGCCCTCATATTCATGAAGCTATTAAGTGAGATGGCCGTCCCCGGCGACATGGGCGCAGGTTGCGACATTTGCAGGGAGATCGCGGAGGAAGAGGATCTTCGGATTCGGGAGTTTGTCAGCTGCGTGCAGTCTGCCTCGGTTGTCGAGTGGCTGAAAACGAAGCCGGCGCTGTGTATCCCTCACGGGATGAAGTTGAGATCGAAGCTTCCGCCTACCATGGCATCCCAAATAGACAGCATGATGCAGCGCTACCGTCGCCAACTTCACTCGGAACTTGAACATCTTCGGGACGAATGGGATCCGGACCACAATCGGACCGGATGGGGAGCAGTAGGACACGCAGCGGAATTTCTCGTTGCGCATCGTGGACTCAGGGCATAAGGAGAAAGCAAATGCTGCATGCAGGAAAAGCGGTGAAGGTATCCATCTATCTGAGTGAAGGGTCCGGACGCCATGGAGTCTCTTCTTACTCAAGAATTCTAGATTTTCTATTCTTCCGTGGAGTTTCAGGGGCGACCGTACTCAAAGGGGTTGCCGGATTTGGCGCAGATCATCATTTGCACTCTGCAGACCTTTTGCAGATTTCCGACCATCTTCCGTTGAAGATCGAATTCATCGAGTCCCGAGAAAAAGTGAATGAGTTGCTCGGGAAACTGGAGGAGTTGGCGGGAAGCGGGTTAATCGAGATACAGGAAACGACCGTTGCAAAACCTGCGCAGCCATCCAAGGTGAAGAAGCTTGTTCCTGCGGAGCACGTAAAGATAGAAGGCAAGGCGCAGAGCATGCGCATCTATGTCGGCGAGTCGGATCGTTGGAAGGAAAGACCTTTGCATCAGGCCCTGGTGGAGGCCATGCGCGCGAATGATATTGCCGGGGTCACGGTGTATCGCGGGATCCTTGGATATGGCGCGCATCGCAGGATGCATCGAGATAGTCCGCTGCATCTGAGTCACGACAGTTCGATCATGCTTTCTGCAATTGACACTGAGGAAAAGCTCCGAGCTTTTCTGCCGATCGTGGAGCAGATGGTGCAGGAAGGGCTGGTTGTGATGTCGGATGTGGAGATCATAAAGTATGCCCACCGCCCACTGGAGATTGAGGACCACGACGAGCCTGTGAAGCATAGCGAAGAGCGGGCATAGACGGAGGCCGACGATGAAAGAACAATTTCAGGCTCGGATGATTCGCATACATTTGGGCGAGAGTGATAAATGGCATGGAAAGCCGCTCTATGAAGCCATTGTGTTGAAATGCCAGGAACTGGGCCTGGCTGGCGCTATCGTTTATCGGGGCATTGAAGGATATGGAACCAGTACGCGCATCCAGCATTCCAGCTATTGGAAGCTTTCACATGATGGCCCAATGATGCTGAGCATCATTGATACGGAAGAGCAGATCGCAAAGCTTGTCCCGCATCTGGATGAGATGGTGGAGGAAGGGCTGATTGCGATTTCGAGCGTGGATGTAATTCGGTATTCCAGAGGTGCTGCCGAGAGTTTAGGGAGTGTCTGACGGTGATCCGCCATGGCCGAGTGTATCGAGCGAAGATACAAAGACACGCAGACGAGCAAAGCGGATTTGATTCGCGCGATGTGTGCTCTGCGTTCCATCGCTGAGCGACGAGGTCTCAAGGGCGCGGACGAAGAGTTATCGGGATTTTCTGAAAAGCTGATGAGCAGCCGGTTCTACTTGGCGATAGTAGGCCAAATGAAGCGGGGCAAGAGTTCTATTGTCAATGCACTTCTGGGCGATGAAATCCTTCCGACAGGGATTCTTCCTCTGACGTCCGTGATTACGCAGGTGCGCTATAACGCTGTTCCAGCAGCAAAGGTTATTTATCAGTCCGGCGAAGCAGAGGAAATAGAGGCACATCGTCTGGCTGAATACATTACCGAGGCGATGAATCCAGGGAACCGCAAGCAGGTTGCGACCGCCGAACTGCTGTGGCCTGCGCCCCTGCTTCGGCTGGGGATTGAACTGGTGGACACGCCGGGCATCGGATCTACCCATGCGCACAACACCGCCACGACAGAGAATTATCTGAGGGAAGTTGATGCGGCGGTTGTGGTGCTTTCGGTGGACCCGCCGATTACGGCCATTGAGTCGGAGTTTGTGACGGTGCTTCGGCGCGAAGTTCCGCGGTTGCTATTTGTCGTGAATAAGACGGATATGGCTACTGCCGGGGAAGTGGAAGAGCTACTTGTTTTTCTGCGGCGCGAGATTGCCAACAAATGTGGAATCGCAGGTCCGGAGATCTACGCGGTTTCGGCTCGATACGCACTGGATGACCTGCGATCCGCTTGCTCGCCGGAGCGCGCCAGCGGAATTGTGGGGATTGCCCAACGGCTGGAATACCTGGCCACCGAAGAGAAGGAACAGGTATTGCTGGAGTCTGTAGGCCAGGATGTCTTACGGATTGCTGAAACGCTGCGGTTCGCGGCGAGCATGGGCAATCGTGCCCGTGCCATGAACGGTGCAGAGCTTGCGAGCGTAAGGTTGCAGGTTGAATCTGCGCTGGGGAATGCCGAGCGGGACTTTCGCGATCTGCAACACTTGTTGCACAAAGAAATGGATAGCGTGGTTGAACGGATCGAGGAAGATCTAGAACGCCACATCCAGAAGGCAACTCCAGGGGTAAAGGCACGATTCGGCACATTTCAGCGTGAGCATCCAAGGGAAGCGAGAGAAGAGCTTGGGGCGTTGCTCGATGAGTTCGTTCGTGGCGAAATCGCGAGAGTTTATGAAGACTGGAGAATCCAGGAGGACGAACGCATTCGCCGCGACCTTTCTGGCTTGTCTGATAGGGTGATTGCGCGTGCGAGTCACATTCTGCAAACGCTCCAACAGGTGGTTGGTGTGCTTTTTGACGTACCGGTTTCTCCTATAAACATTCGAGCGTCGCTATCCGTGGAAAGCGGGGTCTATTACTACACGGAACCGACGTTCAAGTTTTTGCAAGAGAAGCTGATCTTCCTACTGCCGCGGCGAATGCAGCGGGACATGATATTTCGCAGGATGACGAAAGAACTTGAGATGGAGTTGCGGCGCAACGCGGGACGCATCCGATACGACTATCTGGAAAGAGTAGAAAAGGAAATCGCCCTTTTTGAAAAGCAACTCACTGAGGCCATCAAGTTCGTTATGGATTCGGTAAAAATGGCGTTGGCACCGAATCGTATCGCGGACGAAATGGTAGCAGAGGAACTAGCGCAAATTGACGCAGCGGTTGAGCAGTGCGCTTCGATTCTGGCTGAGTCCAGGCGAGGTTAGTTCTATGCCATATCTATCGGGATAGCTACGAGCGCTTCCAAGTGAAAGCGGTTTCTTGCCGAGGATGCGGATGGCGGAAAGAGTGATTCATTTGCCAGATGATGAGTATGTAGCAGTTATAGCGCGATCAGAAGAACTGGCGCGGCTGGAGGCGCAGGTGAGGAAGCGCAAATCCATGCTGGTATTCGGCCCTGAAGGAGTGGGGAAAACTCGACTTCTGCAGACGTTTGCGAAGACACAACCGTATTCGCTATATGTGCCGCATCTCCGTAATCCAAAAGACGCGCTGCAGGCTCTTTTCGAGGGGCTGCGCGCGCTCAAAAAGCGCGAACTGCGTTTACCGGAGAGCACGAGATCGCTTAGCACGCCTTCATTGAAGGGAATTGTTCGGCGCGCGTTGACCGAGTTTCCGTTCGTGCTGGTGCTGGATCATGTGGCTGGACCGTCCCGCGTGGTTACGGGCCTGATCAAGGATTTCAGTGATTACGACCAGCGGTCCATTATTTTTGCTGCCCGGTCTCCGCATATGGAAGACATTGGGGCACTGCAGCCGATGTGCGCAGACCGTTCGGAGCGACTGGAACTGAAGAATCTCCCCGCGCCGATTGCGCTGGAATTTGCCAGGCAGGAGGCGATCCGGGCGGGAGTGGAGGCGAGGAATCTTGAAGCGACGCTACACTCCATTGTGGAATGGAGCGGGGGCAATCCCGGAGGAATTCTGCGCATGTTGAAGATGGCTCGGATGGAGAAGTACAGGACAGAGGATCAGGTGAAAGCGCACGTGCTTCACCTGGACTTCCTGATGGGGACGCAGAAAGCATGAAGTTGCCGCGGTCTAGAGCATGCGGTCTGGCAGAGGGGGTGCGCTGAAACTGAGGTAGAGTCGGCCAGCAGGAGCAAGCCGAGGTGGGCGACGCTGCGCTCTTCGTCGCTGGCAAGATGTCGCCGCAGGGCCTCGTTCTTGAGGGCGTAGCGCTGCGTCTCTTCGGAAACTCTCTCCAGCAATTCCCCGTGTGCCTTTAGGAATCGTTGTGTGGCGCGATCGGCTCCGGGTTCTTTGCTGGAATAGCCCCGGTCATGAGCACGGATATGAGTTGCTTCTGATCCTCTTTACTGATCGGCATCTGATCAATCGCATGGATAGTCTCTTCGATAGGGTAGGCATACTCCTTTAGAGAAATTTCACCGTCTTCCCAAACGGCATAACAGGCGAGAGGGCGTCCTGTTTTGGGTTGGCCGAGACTGCCAGGGTTGACCACGATGGTATTTCCGACATTGCGGATAAATGGAGTGTGTGTATGCCCTACAAGGAGCACATCAGCATTTATTTTTTCTACTTCTTGAGCCCAGCGGTCGGACTCGTGGGGGCAATAGGCGAATAGAGGATCAGACGGCGCGGCATGCACGAGATAGAAGTGCGAAGATGTAAGGGCAGTCTCGCAGGATTTGGGGAGGTTTCTCAGGAAAAGGAGATCTTCAGGTGTGCAAGCACTCCTTGTATAGCGCAGCGTTTCTGCTGCCAGGTGGCGATATGGAGGGGAGCATTGAGGATCGGCTCCAAAACCGGCAGCGTAATCGTGGTTTCCGCATACGATTATCGACGCGATGCTTTGAATTTCTTGAACAACCTCGTGGGGATTTGGACCATAATCCACAAGGTCGCCAAGGCACCACACTTGGTCGCAATCGCTTTCTGGAAATGCCCGCAACGCCGCAAGGTTGGCATGAATATCGGAGATGATCGCAATCTTCATCCGTAAACCTCCCGGTTACCTATATTCGATTTGAGATGGGGAAAGCCGGGCGCGAACGATGCCTGAAAAACCTCATCAGTGGCCTGCCTGGTAATTTGTACCAGCGAGATTGTTAGTGTATCCCGGCTGTGGTTTCGAGAGAGCTATTGAGTCACGGTGAGTGTGATGGTGCCAGCCGAAACATTCAAATTGGAGTAGGGCGTAGAGGATTGCGCCGTGATCGCAATGCTGAAGGTTTGTGCTGAGCCTCCACCGCCTCCACCTCCACCGCTGCAAGCCAGGGGACTAGAGATGCATAAAGCCAGGAGGAAAAGGAAGAGGCCGTACCGCTTTCTGAAGCGTTTGGTAGGTACAAGGACGAATAGGATACAGGCGAGTGCCGGAGCCCAGGGCAGACGGGAGTGCGGGGCGTGCGTCATGGCTGTGGTGGATGCCTGCGGCGTGACGCTGAGTGTGACAGAGGTTGTGCCTCCATCGCTGAGGGAGGCGTACTGGCTTGGGGTGCTGCAGGTGACGTTGGCAGTCGACTGACAGGAGATCGAGATATCGCTGCTGCTGAAATGATTCAGTGAGGTGAGGTTGACAGTGAAATTTGCCGTATGTCCGGCGATAACCGTAGCAGAGGAAGGCTGGATAGAGGCACTGAAACCGGAGACTCGGAGTGTAGCATTGACGCTGGAGGTGACGCTGCCGGCAGTGCCGACTATTTGGAATCCGTAGTCCTGCGGCGCGACGTTGGAGGCGGAGACTTCGACCGTGGTGGAGGTATTGTTCGGGTAGAGTACACCGGGAATGGTGCAGGTGGCCCCGGAGGGAAGGCCCGTGCAGCTGAGCTGCACCGTTTGACTGTAGCCATTTGTGAAGTTGGCCATGACGGTAGTGCTGGGAGCTCCGGAGCCATTGATTGGAATGGTAGTTGGGTTGACGCTGAGGGAAAACCCACCGAGGCCGAGGGTGATATCTGCGGATGGAGTGAGAACTCCATTGCTGGCGCTGATGGTGACGGGGTAAGTTCCAGTGGGCGTGGAGGAACTTGTGCTGATGTTGAAGGCAACCTGCGCGTATCCGCCAGGGAGGAGAACGACGCTGGATTGCGCGAAGGTGCATTGCGTGCCGGATGGCATTCCAGCGCACTTGAAGTTGGTGAAGGTGCCGGAATAGCCATCAACACTTTGGAGCGTGAAGATGAGCGGTATGGATTCGCCGGGTGCGGTTGCGACCGAGGACGTTCCGGTGATTTCGGTGCCGACCAAAGCTGTTACGCCGGGAGTGAGATCGGGATTGGACTTGGCGAAGTAGGCGGTACTTGTTTGTCCGTTGAGACTGGCCGTGATTGCCAGAACGTGAGAGGCATCGAAGCCTGAGCCGATAGTGAAGGAAAAGGTCTGCTGCGTTTGACCGGCAGAGAAGGTGAGACTGCTGGGCAGCGTGACGGCTGGATCGCTGCTGGTTAGCTGCACAGTCTGGCTGGATGCAGGAGGCAGTGCCAGAGTTACGGTGGCGGTGCCTTGCGAGCCGGTGAGCGGTGATGAGTCCGCGGTAATGTTGAGAGCAGAAGACAGGCTTGCCGGAAGGATATTGACTGAGGATGTGGAGCCGATGACATCCAGCAGATCAGTGAAGCCGTTGCCGAGATAATCCGCGCCAACAACAGGAAGGTCCAACTCGGGGAGTTGATAGGGAATGCCAACCGCCGTGAAAGTGCCGTCGCCATTGCCTTGATATATCTGCAACCGCCGTTCGAAGGAGGCCTGGAGGGTGGATTGCACATAGGGAATAGCGATGTCGAGTTTGTCGTCACCGTTGAAGTCGCCGACCAGAGCGGGGGCGTATGAAGGGATGGCAATCCCGGGTGCGGAATAAGTCGCGGATTTGGTGAATGTGCCGCCACCGCCACCGAGATAAACGGTGACCGCGGGCGCGATGAAGGCGCCACCTGCGGCGGTGAGGGCATCCTGCGTTGTATTGGCAGCCGGATTTCTGGCTTGTATCAAATCTAGGTACCCATCATGGTTCAGGTCCGCCACGGCGACGGGGCCGAAGTGTCGCATCAATGTGGTTGGCGCCTGGAAGGTGCCGTCTCCATTTCCGAGTGCGAGGTCGAGATCGTCGCCACTGGTGACCCAGCCACCGTTGGTGTTGTAGCCGATGAGCAGGTCGAGCTTGCCGTCGTGGTTGAAGTCTCCGGCGATGAGCTGCTGGATGGGGATATTAGTTAATGAAGGAAAGGTTTGAGGCGGGAGATGGCGGAAGGTGCCGTCGCCATTGCCGAGAAAGACGTCGAGTTCGAGCGAAGAGTAGCCTCCCATGGTTGTGTAGCCAGCCACTGCAAAGTCAAGCTTGCCGTCACCGTTGAAATCTCCGCTGACCACCTGGACCGGAGCGGGAAGAGTGGCAAGGGTAACCGGCGTTCCGAAAGTGCCGTCCCCGTTCCCGGGCATGAAAGCAACCTGGGGCGAAACGTCGGTGTTGAGGTAAATGAGGTCGGCGGAGGAAGTGCTGCGAAATTTGCCGACGGTGAAAATCGGAAATGGCACATTCGGGCCAACCGTAATGGGGGATCGCTCGGGAGGCGAAAAGCTTCCGTTGCCATCGTTGAGCAGGGTGGTGACCTGGCTGGGCACGGTGCTGTTCTTACCGGATTCAATCATCACGATATCTGGTTTGCCGTCGCCGTTGACATCGACCGTTTGCGGGGTGCTCGTGGATATGGGTTGATTGGTGACGCCACCGAGGTAACCGGTAGTTTCGCCGGGAGTGGCGCCGAAGCCGCCGCTTCCGTTGTTCGCAAGCAGTGTTGCGGTGCTTTCTGTGGTGCTTATGGTGACAATGTCGGGATAACCGCTGCCGGTGAGATCGGCGACGGTAAAATCGTAGGCCTCCGGTCCAACACGATAAATGGCGGCGGGACTCACGTTACCCAAGCCATCGCCGTCGAGAACAGATACTAAATAGCCACCGTAGGCGCCAATTCCCGCTATTGCTTCTGAGGTAGTAAATGCAGAAGAGGCGACTACATCCAGCTTGCCGTCACCGTTGATGTCGGCCACCTTGACGGCATAATCAACATCTCCCAACTCTGCAGTGGGCCCACTTTGAGTAAAAGTGCCGTCGCAATTGCCTTTTGCGATGGTCAGCAGTCCGTAAGTGCCGGTTTCGACAGCATCCAGGCAGCCATCGCCGTTCATGTCGCCGAGCGCAACAGCAGCGGCAGTATCGGATGGGTTAAATACATTTCCATTTACAAAGCTTGTGCCGTTTTGATTGACGTAGGCAACAGCTCCGGCATAGGCGACCGTGACGACAAGATCGAGCTGTCCATCATTATTGAGATCGCCGGAGGCCATCCAGGTTGTGGGTAAAGGAGCGGTGCCGGTGTTGTTGAGCAAAGGTGGTGTGATCGTCGAGGGGAATGCTCCGGTACCATCGCCCAAAAGCACCTGGAACTGCGGTTCGGTGCTTTGAGGGTCGACGACCAGGCCGACAGCCAGATCGATGTGTCCATCTTTGTTGAAATCGCCGGCGAGGACAAACGTGGGTGTCTGGGTGAGCGTGGCAACAATAGTCGATGGCTGGAATGTGCCGTCGCCGTTGCCGAGAAAGACTTCCACCTGTTTGCTATCGCTATCCACCGCGATCAGATCGAGCGGGCCACCGGTGCGAAGTCGTGCAGTCGTGAGCCAGTCGGGGGATTGTCCCTTGGTGTAGAGTACCTCGGGAGTAGAGAACGTGCCGTCGCCTTTGCCGAGATATACATAGATGGTGTTATCGCCGCCATTGCTGATGGCGATGTCCATTTTGCCGTCGCCATTGAAGTCACCCTTGGCAACGGCCGTGGGGATGAAGCCAGTTGGCAGATGCGGCGGCATCGCAAAGCTGGCGCCCTGGAGAGAAGACGTAGTAGCAGCGGATGTGGCAAGTGGCTGCGTAACAGTGGGCTGAAGAAGATGCTGTTTCTTCCACGTAGCCATGGACTGAGGCCGGATCCATTGGGAAGTATCCTGGTGCGCGAGGGCTGCGTACTTCCAGCCGAGGAATCTGCCTGCAGCCTGCCGTTGCTTTGCAGACGACGGATGCGCAAACGAAAGGCTTGAAAGACCGACGTGGTTGACTGCGGGTGAATCCTGGGCAGCGCAGAACCGGGAGGAACTGAGGAAGATACAAATGCAGAGCAGGATGAATGCGTAATTGCGAGTGCAGCGAACCATCGGTAGTTTGCCCCGTTCATTGCGACCCTGGTAAAGGCTCTGCAACTTACAGATTTCCAGATAAGTAATCTGGGATCTGAGTGCGTTGTTTTTTGAGCCCGAATGTCGCCAAATGTCGCGATGAAGTACAAGCCTACAATATGAGCGCAATTCATGGCGGAAAATCATCGTGGAGAGCGCTCCTGGACCCGCCAAGTAAAGGGCTCCTGCATCTCCTGCAAAGGCATGGACGCATCGCAGATCACGCTCATTACGTCCGGCGACTCACCCCAACTGCAAGCAATCCGAACAGACAGGTATGCGGAATCATGCCCCCCGCCGAGTATTTAAGAGCAGGGCAAAGTGCTCATCCACCGCGATTTATGTCCGTTCGACTGGATAGGTCCCCTTAAACGGGGTCTGTTCCAAGTTTCCGTCGGCGGCACTGCAGGCGGAAACCTGGACACTCGCCGACATTCCGGTAGCTACATTTGCCTCGATGAGTGCATCGGCGATTTAGCGCCAGTGCAGAATCACCAATTTTCGTCCTCATAACTGACGTACCTTTAAATCTGCTGAGTGGGCAACGCTGCTCAATGCGCTATTCAAAATGAAGTAGACACTCTACCCCCATTGGAGTAGAGTGTCTACACTATGAACGAAAGAGACCAGTATAAGAACCGGATTGAGCTGCTGCAGGGAACACTGGACATGCTCATTCTTCAAACGCTGCAATGGGGACCGCAGCATGGATATGGCATTGTCCAGGCGTTACGTTTGCGATCCGGAGATGTGCTTCAGGTGGAGACTGGATCGCTGTATCCCGCTCTCCATCGATTGGAGCGTCAGAGTTGGGTGAAGTCTGAGTGGAAGCAGTCAGAGGCCAAGCAAAGAGCCCGATACTACCGAATCACGGCCAAGGGGAAAAAGCAGTTGGCCTCGGATCTGGGCCGATGGGAGCGGATTGTCGAAGCGATTGGGTCGGTGATGTACGTCAAGCCGGAAGAGTGTGAGTGATGAAGTGGTTCCCGAGCTTCGGTTTCCAGCGGCGCAAGCGCGAATTGCAGGAAGAGATCGATGCTCATCTGCAGATGGCGATAGCAGATCGAGTGGCGCGCGGCGAGACGGCGGAGACGGCGCGACAAGCAGCAATGCGGGAGTTCGGAAACATTCCTTTGGTGCAGGATGTGACGCGCGACACGTGGGGCCAGGCCTGGCTTGAACAACTAGGCCGGGATGTCCGTTATGCGCTGCGGCAACTGCGCAAGAGCCCCGGCTTTACGATCACCGCGACGGCGATGCTGGCCGTAGCTATATGCGCCAACAGCACCGTATTCAGTTGGATCGACGGCACCATGTTGCGTCCGATTCCGGGCGCGCGAGACACGGGCGATCTTGTTAGCCTGCAGCGGGGGGAACGAACCTTCTCTCCGACTCCGCCTTTCTCGTATCTCGACTATCGCGATCTGCGCGAGCAGAACCACTCCTTCGCCGGAATACTTGCATATCATAACGATTGGACCTCGCTGACTGGCGGTGCGCAACCGAAGCCTGTCTATGTTGCGAACGTGTCGGCGAACTATTTCGATGTGCTCGGCATCAAGCCGCTGCTGGGGCGTTTCTTTCTGCCGGAAGAGGAGGCCCGTGCAATTCCCAACGTGGTACTGAGTTACTCGCTCTGGAAGACGCGTTACGGCAAAGACCCGGCAATTGTGGGCAAGTCGATCGAGGTCGCCCGGCATCCGCTGACGGTGATCGGTGTGGCGCCGGAGGGGTTTGTCGGAGCAGCTCCTGGGCTGCGTGACGATCTGTGGATAACGCTCAATCCCCTCGGGACGGATGTATGGCGAATGACCCATCGCGACTCGGACTGGCTGATCGTAATAGGAAGATTGCGGCCCGGCGTAAGCCGTGGCGAGGCAGCGCAGGATCTGAATATCCTGATGCATCACATTGTGGCGGCGTATCCGGACCAGCATCTCGGCGATAACCGAATCACGCTCGATCCCATGTGGCGTTCGCCATTCGGCGTCAACGGATACATGGCGGCGACACTGCCCATTCTACTGGCCTTCGCCGGCGTGGTGCTGTTGCTGACCAGCGCGAACGTGGCGACGCTCACGCTGGTGCGGTTCGTTTCCCGGCGGCGCGAGCTTGCGATCCGGCAGTCTCTCGGGGCGACTCGAATTCAACTGGTGCGGCAGATGATGCTGGAGGGCGCTTTGCTTTCCATCGTCGCGGGAGCCGTGGCGCTTCTATTGACATCGTGGACATCGAAGACATTCGCATGGTTCTTTCCGACAAACTCGATACCCCTCATACTCAACGGGAGCATGGACCTTAAGGTGGTGATCGGGATTGCGGTATTTTCCATGTTAGCCGCGATGCTCTGTGGCGCTCTTCCCGCTTGGCGTTCGTCCCAGGCGCCGGCCGCTGAAGTACTCAAGGCAGAATCTGCAAGCATTTCGGGCGGCTCACATAACCGGAAATTGCTCAGCGGGCTGGTGGTGGCGCAAATTGCGCTCTCCCTTCCACTGCTGATCTGCTCCGGGCTATTCCTGCGAACGCTGCGGAATCTCGCCACCGCGAATCCCGGATTTGAGCAGGACCACATTCTCACTGCGTCCGTGGGGCTGAATATCGCCGGCTACAGCAACGACGAGGCACAGTTGATCCGGCACAAGATACTTGATCGCGTGTCGGCATTGCCCGGCGTGAAGGTTGCGACTCTTACCGACTGGATTCCGATGACCCTGATCCAAAAGAGGAGCGATGCGTATCCGGAAGGGTATGTGCCGCACCCCCATGAATCTTTGCTGGTGGAGGATGCCGAGGTGGGCCCGCGGTATTTCGAATCCCTTCATATACCCATTCTGGAAGGACGCGAGTTTACTCTGAATGACGATGAAAAGGCCCCGAGAGTCATCATCGTGAATCAGACCGCGGCGAGGCGCTACTGGCCAGGGCAGGATCCGCTGGGAAAGAGACTCAGGGTGTCGGGCAGCCTTTTCACGGTTGTCGGCGTTGCGAGGAATTCAACACAAACTTTCGTGAATGAGTCACCGGAGCCGATGGTCTATCTGAGTATTTTCCAGGACCCGGGGAACGAGACCATAGTGCAAGTGAAAACAGACGGGAATCCAGTCGACCTGGCGCCGGCGGTGGAGCACGCCATTCATGAAATCGATCCACGGTTGCCGGTTTTCGATGTGCGTTCTATGCGGGAGAGTACCCAGATGGCGAGCAGTTTCGCCGTTATACAGAGCACCCTGGCGGGGATGTTCGCGCTAATCGGGCTGGTCCTTGCGGTGACCGGGATCTACGGAGTCGTGGCATACCGAACCCAATTGCGGACCCACGAGATCGGAATACGAATGGCTCTAGGTGCTTCCCGTGTGGACGTGCTGAGACTGGTGCTGTTGCAGGGAGTGTGGCTGACGGGCATTGGGATGGCGCTGGGACTGGCCTTTGCGTTGGGGCTGACACGTCTTATCGCCCGGCAGTTGTACGGAATCAGCGCCCACGATCCAGTCACCATGGTTTCCGTCATCGCGCTTCTGGGAGCAATGTCTTTGCTGGCATGCTACTTTCCGGCACATCGAGCGATGCGCCGAAACCCTCTGACTGCGATTCGCGAGCTGTGAGTGGTAGTTCGAACTCGGCGCGCATTGGACTGAGCGTGGCGCTCAAGCCGGTTGGCAAGGAAAATTACGAAAGTCCACCAGTCGCCATGCAATCTCCACAAGATGGATCTTCGCTGTGCGTTGACGTGAACAGCCCTTACCACTCATCGAGCCCGATTTGGCTCGCCGCAAAGCGGCTTCGGTCAAATGGATTTATGCTCAGTAATTCTTTGCAAGTTCTATGCGCTAACCAGAGTGCCGTTTAGTTCTTCCTCTGGCAGAATGCGCAGCAGATGCGCCGGTGGTCTCGGCTGCGGAGATAGGTACTCGGCATAGTCGCGCGGCTCAATAATCACCGGCTCGCGATCGTGAACCGGCCGCATCACGGCATTCGCCTCGCCCGTCAAAATGGCGAAGGTGTGCTCCATTTCCCCGGTCTTCGGATTCTTCCACGGCGCCCAGATGCCAGCCATGCCGAACGGTTGCCGGCCCACAATCTCGAACTCATACCTGGGCTTCTTGCCGCTCTTCACCTTCTGCCACTCGTAGAAACTGTCCGCCGGAACCAGGCACCGCCGCTGCCGAAACGACTCTTTCCAGAAGCGCGACGTCTCCACGCCCTCGGACCGCGCATTGAAGAGGAAGCGGTCCGGCAGTTTGAAGCCCCAGCGCATCATCTCGATCTGCCGCGCGCCGTCTGCATTCTTCAGCACCACCGGCTGCACCGACCCCGGCGCAATGTCATCCTGCGGGTCGAGATATAACTCGTCCAGCCCCATGCCCACGTCAAAAGCCTCGGCAATGCGCTGTTTGTCAGACCGGCGTCGATAGCGTCCGCACATACTGGCAGCCTACTCCAAAGAGAATTATTTACCTCATATATTCAGATGCTTAGCCGCAGGTTGCACCTCCCGATGTGCAACGGTTGATTGACATTCCCCCTCTATAAAAGGCGAATATATGGCGAAGATAATGCCATGCCTTCCGCCTCTGCCTTACGACTGCAAATCGAGTCCGCGCTAGCCCACAAAATCCCCTCGGCACTCACACCCACGGCCCGCCTCATTCGTCCGGTCGCCGCCACCGGTATTGTCGCGCTCGATGCCGCACTCGAAGGCGGTTTGCCCATCGGCGCCATCAGCGAGCTCTGCGGACCGGAATGCTCCGGGCGCACCGGCGTCGCATTGTCATTTCTGGCGCACCAGACGCAGGACAAATTCTGCGCATGGATCGACACCGGCAACGCCCTCGATCCCCTCTCCGCCGCCGCCGCAGGCGTCAGCCTTTCCCGCATGCTATGGGTGCGCTGCGGAGCCGAAAACCCGCAGCCGCGCCCCAGCAACCACTTCGCCCTGCCAAAGCAATGCTTCACCCCGCCCGAAATCATCCGGGGCCTGCACGGCGGAGGCCACGGCAACCACCCCCGGCAGGAAGTGAAGGGGCTTGCCGAAGGAGTCAGCGGTCTCTTTGCGCCGCGCTGCGCCGAGCCGCAGCCGCCCAACAGGCCCACGTGCAAAGCGTTTGAACCCGGCCCGAAGCCAGAACAGCCCGCGCCACAACGCCGCCCGGCCCGGCGAAAATCTTCCAGCCCCTGGACCCCGCTCGAACAGGCCCTTCGCGCCTGCGACCTGCTGCTGCAGGCCGGCGGCTTCAGCGCCATCGTGCTGGACATGGGCAGCGTCGCGCCCGAGCACGTCAGCCGCATCCCGCTCGCCACCTGGTTTCGCTACCGCGCCGCTGCCGAACGCGCCCAGGCCTGCATCCTTTTGCTCACGCAAACCTCCTGCGCCAAAAGCAGTGCCGAGTTGCTGCTGCGCTTCCAGCCGGCAACATCCATCACAGCCGAACCCACTGTCTTCACCGGCCTTCAGGTCTCTGTCGAAGTCGCACGTCGACGCTTCGCATCTGCGGAAAGAAACGTCACCCCATTCCGCAAGCCGCCGCAAAGCGCGCGCCCTACCCGCCGAACCACGAACTGGACCAGCCGCGCCGCATGGGCAGGCGAGCCATGACAGCGCGCCCGGAACAATACGCATGCCTTTATGCAGAAGAATTTCCCGCGCAGGCACTGCTGCGCCTGCATCCCGAGTTGCACGCAAAGCCATCCGTGGTGATGGAGGGCGACCCTCCACTGGAGCAGATCTGCTCCCTCAACACGCGCGCCCGCCAGCTTGGCCTGCGCCCCGGCATGACGCGTGTCGAAGTCGAGCTCTTTCCCTCCGCAACCATCCTCACGCGCTCGCAGCAGGCTGAAGCCGCCGCGCGCAGCATGCTGCTCGCCTGCGCCGGAATCTTTTCCCCGCGCATCGAAGACCGCAGCGCAGGCACCGAGCTGATCCTCGGCATCGACATCGCCGGAACCGAAAAACTCTTCGGCTCGCCAGAAAACCTCGCATGCAACCTGCTCGATCAGATCAAAGCGCATGGCGTCGCGGCCTCCGTCACCGTCAGCCGCAATCTGTATGCTGCGATTTGCTTGGCGAAAGGCCGCTCGCGCCGCGACGCAATCCAGATCATCCCGCCCGGAACGGAAGCCGCCGCGCTGGCATCGCTTCCCCTGCGCGTTCTGGATCTCACCGCCGATCAGGCCAACACCTTTGCCCTGTGGGGCATTCACACGCTGGGCATGCTGGCCACATTGCCGCAGAACGAGTTGATCGCCCGCATCGGCCAGGACGGCAAACGCCTGCGCCAACTGGCGCGCGGCGAGCATCCGCACCTCTTCCAGCCAGCAGAACCCGTCTCCCCCCTCGAAGAGCGCATCGAACTCGACACGCCGGTCGAGCTGCTCGACTCCCTGCTCTTCGTCCTCGGCATGACGCTCGACCCCGTCCTCCTCCGCGCCAGGGCTCAGATTGTCGCGCTCGCATCTGTCACCATCACACTTACATTAGAGTGCGACGCGGAACACACCCTCACCGTTCGCCCTGCTTTGCCTTCCACCGACAAGCCCCTCTGGCTCAAGCTGCTCCATCTGGAACTGGAAGCGCACCCTCCGCAGGCCGCCATCGTCGCCGTCGCGCTCTACGCCGAACCCGGCAGCACCAGCAAGGAGCAGCTCGGCCTCTTCTCGCCGCAGGCTCCCGAGGCATCCCGGCTCGACGTGGCACTCGCTCGCCTCCGCGCCCTCGTCGGCGAAACCAACGTAGGCCGTGCCGTGCTCGAAGACACCCACGCGCCGGAAGCCTTCCGCGTCGAGCCCTTCGCGACCGCCTCCGCCAGACCCGCGGACCCAGTCATCACGCATACCCGCCTCATCCAGCGCATGCTGCGCCCGCCGGAAGCCGTCTCCGTCACGCTGCATCGCACACAGCCCGTATCCTTCTGGTTTCGCCAGCAGCGCTACACCGTCGAGCAGGCCTACGGCCCGTGGAAGTGCGACGGCAACTGGTGGACCTCCACGCTCTGGGGACAGGAGCAGTGGGACCTCGTCGCCCGCATCCCCAGCGGCCCCATGCTCTGCTGCTGCCTGGTGCGCAACCTCATCGACAACCAGTGGCAAATGGTGGCGCTCTATGACTGAGCGCTACGTGGAGCTGCGCGCTGCCAGCGCCTTCAGTTTTCTTGAAGGCGCATCGCAGCCGGAAGCCCTCACTGAACGCGCCACTGCATTGGAAATGCCTGCCATGGCCCTGCTCGACCGCAACGGCCTCTACGGCGCCGCGCGCTTTCACACCAGCGCCCAGCGCGGCGGAATCACGGCGCACATCGGCGCGGAAATCTCCGTCTCCGCCCTCGGCCAACGCCTCACGCCGCCGGCGTGGCTACCGCATCAGCACCCCGTCGAACCAGCACGCCTGCCGCTGCTGTGCGTCTCGCGCGAGGGCTATCAAAATCTCTGCCAGCTCATCACGCAATGCAAGCTGCGCGAAACCACCAAGCAGGAAGGCGCGGCCACACTCGACGATCTGCAGCAATACGCCGCCGGCCTCGTGTGTCTCACTGGAGCGGACGAAGGCCCGCTCGCCGCAGCCCTCATGCATGGCGGAGAAAAGGCCGCGCGCAAAGTCGTCGAGCAACTCACTCACATCTTCGGTCGCAAAAACATCTACATCGAACTCCAGCGCCATCACCTCCGCGAGCAGGAGTGGCGCAACCAGGCTGCGCTGCGCATCGCAACTTCACTCCATCTTCCCGTGCTCGCCACCAACGGCGTGCGCTACGCCACCGCATACGACCGCGAAATCCTCGACCTCTTCACCGCCGTCCGCCACCACGTCGAACTCGATCGCGCAGGTCGCCTTCTCTCTGCCAACGCTCAGCGCCACCTGCGCTCCGCCCGTGAAATGACAGCGCTCTTCCGCGACATCCCCGAGTCCATCGCCCACACAGCCGAGCTCTCTGCGCGCCTGCAGTTCAATTTGCACAATCTCGGTTACGAATTCCCCCGCTACCCCGTCCTCGATGGCGAAACCATGGACAGCTTCCTCCGCAAGCGCGTCGAAGAAGGCGTCCTTCGCCGCTACAAACCAAAACGCGACGCCAAACTTCTCGCCCGCGCCCGCAGGCAGGTCGAGCACGAACTCGCTCTCATCGCAAAGCTCGGCTTCGCCGGATACTTCCTCATCGTCTGGGACGTCATCCAGTACTGCAAGCAGCACGACATTCTCGTGCAGGGACGCGGCAGTGCGGCCAACTCCGCAGTCTGCTATGCGCTCGAAATCACGGCCATCGACCCGGTCGGCATGGAACTCCTCTTCGAGCGCTTCCTCAATGAAAATCGCGGCGAGTGGCCCGACATCGATCTCGACCTGCCTTCGGAAGAAAAGCGCGAGCAGGCCATCCAGTATGTCTACCAGCGCTACGGCGAACTCGGCGCCGCCATGACCGCCAACGTCATCACCTATCGCGGCAAGTCCGCCGCGCGCGAGGTCGGCAAGGCCCTCGGCTTCGATGCCGAAACCCTCCGACGCCTCTCCGGCCTCGTCAGCCACTTCGAGTGGCGCGGCCCTACGGACACCATGGCGCACTCCTTCCAGAACGCCGGCTTCGACCTCCACCACCCGCGCATCGCCAAGTACCTCGAGCTCTGCATGCGCATGCAGGATCTGCCGCGCCATCTTGGCCAGCACTCCGGCGGCATGGTTATCTGCCAGGGCCAGCTCAACAGCGTCGTCCCCATCGAACGCGCTTCCATGCCCGGCCGCACTGTCATTCAGTGGGACAAGGAAGACTGCGCCGACATGGGCCTCGTCAAGGTCGACCTGCTCGGACTCGGCATGATGGCCGTGCTCAAGGACTGCCTCGAACTCGTCCCCCAACACTACGGCGAGCCGGTCGATCTCGCCCACCTGCCGCAGGACGAGGAAGTCTACCGCACCCTCCAACGCGCCGACACTGTGGGCATGTTCCAGGTGGAGAGCCGCGCGCAGATGGCGTCGCTGCCGCACAACCACCCCGAAAAGTTTTACGACCTCGTCGTGCAGGTCGCCATCATCCGCCCGGGGCCCATCGTCGGCAAAATGATGCATCCTTATATGCGCCGACGCCAAGGCAAGGAGGCCGTCACTTACCCGCATCCATCGCTAGAACCCGTGCTGAAGCGCACCCTCGGCGTGCCGCTCTTTCAGGAGCAGCTTCTCCGCATCGCCATGACGGTCGCCAACTTCTCCGGCGCGGAAGCCGAAGAGCTGCGCCGCGCCGTCGGCATGCGCCGCTCGTGGGAGCGCATGAAGAATCTCGAATCCAACCTGCGCGCCGGCATGACCGCCAACGGCATCGCGCCCGCCACCCAGGAAGAAATCATCCAGCAGATTTCCTCCTTCGCGCTCTACGGATTCCCAGAGTCGCACGCCGCCAGCTTCGCGCTCATTGCCTACGCCTCGGCGTACTTCAAAGTGAAATATCTCGCCGCCTTCACCTGCGCCCTGCTCAACAATCAACCCATGGGATTCTACATGCCCGCCGTGCTCGTCAAAGACGCGCAACGCCACGGCCTGCGCGTTAAACCGATTGACATACAACGCTCCGCCTGGCCCTGCACCCTCGAGCATGAATCCGACGGCAGCCTCTCCCTGCGCCTCGGCCTCGGCTACGCGAAGGGTCTGCGCCGGCAATCGGCAGAAGCCATTACACTCGCCCGCACGGTGGCAGGCCCATTCCGCTCCGTGGAGGATCTGGTATCCAGTGTTACAACACTCAATCGCAGAGAGCTCACCCTCCTCGCGCAAACCGGAGCGCTCAACTCCATCGACGGCATCCGGCATCGCCGTGACGCGCTCTGGCAGATCGAACGCGCCGGCAAACCCGAGGGTCCACTCCTCCAGCACAACAACCAGGCCCTGCGCGAAGACTCCGCATCTTTGCCCCTCGAAATTATGGATACAGAAGAACGCCTCGTCGCCGACTACGCCGGCACGGGACTCACCGTGGGCAAACACCCCATGGCCTATCGCCGCCCGGCGCTACGGCGCGAAAACATCCTCACCGCGCAGGAGCTTCACACGCACCCCCACGGCGAATACGTCCGCGCAGCAGGCTGCGTCATCGCCCGCCAGCACCCCGGCACGGCAAAAGGATTCGTCTTCATCTCCATGGAAGACGAAACCGGCATCGCCAACGTCATCGTCACGCCGGACTTATTCGAACGCGAGCGCCTCACTGTCACCCGCAGCAAGTTTCTCCTCGCCGAAGGCCCCCTCCAGAACGTCGACGGCGTCATCCACGTCAAAGCCACTCGCCTACGCTCCCTCTCCAGCCAGATGCTCGCCGTCCGCTCGCATGACTTCCATTGAGCGAACTTCAGCACAAATACTCCCCACATCCTGGGTGCTTTCCCATCCAAATCGGAGTTCGATGAGCGCACTGGCGATTGGGCACAAACTGAGATCTGAGACGAGACCCGATGCGTTAGACGTGGCTCCCCTGGCTGTCACTGAGATTGAGCCGCCACGTTTGCCCAACAAGATCTTTGCCAAAGGACTGATGCCGGTTTTCTTCCACCAGCCTGAATCCGGCGGACTGGTAAATCTTCCGCGCAGACACGAGGATGTCGTTCGTCCAGAGGGTCAGTGTGCGGTAATCCAGCTCCCGTGCACGATCAATGCATCGCCCGACCAGGCGCGAGCCGATTCCCAGCCCCCGCGCAGAAGGCTCAACATAGAGCAGCCGCAGTTTCGCGATCTGCGAGTCCTGGCTCTTCATGAGGAAGACTGAACCCACCACCTGTCCGTTGAGTTCCGCGACCCACGCATCCTCACGAGTGGCATCAAAGTGCATAGCGAAGTCACCAAGGATTTGAGCAACGAGTCCCTCGTAGGTCCAATCCCAGCCATATTCCTGTTGGTAGAGAACTGCCTGCCGATGCGTAATCCATCCGAGATCACCAACCTTCAGGGATCGGAGTTGTACATCTTCGGACGACACGGGCCTGGCTGCAAGAAGCTGCTGGATCTCCTCCATATTTTTCGCGAGATACTCACGGTTCCTAGGCGGAATTTTGTTGAGGAGAGACTCGATCTGGGCTTCTGTGCCGTCATTTAATCTCCGGAACGCATTTCTGCCCGTCGCCGTCAACGACAAAAGCTTATGTTTCCCGTGCCTGGGACTGACGCGGCTTTTCAGCAATCCCGCTCTCTGGAATCGCGCCACAATCCGGCTTACGTGAGCCTTGTCCATTCCCAGAGTCCGGATGATGTCGGCTGCAGTTTGCTCCCTTGACTGCGCCAGCTCATAGAGCACTCTAGCCTCAGCCAGGGTGAATTCGCTCGCTGGCAGATGCTCGGCCAGGAGGCCGATCTCCCGCGTGTAGAAGCGATTAAATCTTCTGATCTGCTCAACGAAGGTTGACTGCATTTCTCCTCCAGTGTTGTCACAGACAACATAAAAGATGCCGAGTTTGTTTGCAAGTGTTCAGTCTTTGAAAACCGAGCCTGGCGTCCGCGGACCGCTGCTCTCGCCTGCCTCTGGACTGACGAGAGCAGGCCTTGCCGCACATCCAGGTGGGAAAGGATCTGGTTTGCTACTCGTCTACGATGCGCTCATCGCGCATTTCACTCGTGTCAATCGCTATTGGGCCGAAGAGTATTTATATGACCGGTTCTGATGGCCGAGCGTAACTGGCCATCAGTGAGCATTTCTCCACTTAGTTATCCATGGGTATGTTGCCCGGTTATGATTGATAACGATGAGTGGAAGTTTCAGTGCCCGTTGTGTGAGCTGAGAGGCATTTGCTTCGGTGAGTCGTAGAGCGGGCAGACTCGCGTCAGTCCTGTTTGCCAGCGCCTTTCACGGTTCGTTCAACGGTGAACGCTATGAATTCGTGGGGATACACAGGGGCGAACTGCACAAGAATTATCAGACGTCCGGCTTCAATATCGTCCCGCGTCATTGTCGACGCGTCGCACGAGACCCGGTAGTTGTAGAAAGCTCCCTGGTACGCGAGTTCAGCGAGGTAAGAATTGACCGACATGCATACCCGTGACCAGAGGGATGCATCGTTCGATTCGGAAACCGTCCACTGCGTCATTTCATAAATGCTGCTCTCCATAAACAGTGTCAGCCGCCGCACCGCCAGATATTTGTACTCGCCATCCAAGCATAGGGTGCGCGCTCCCCAAACCACCGGCCCAACGACCGGAAATGACCGCAGGCAGTTGATGCCAACCTTATTGAGCTCTCCGTTCTGAGCGTCGGAGATGTCCACAGCCAGCTTGACGATGCCTTGGAGTACGGCCTTGATTCCCGCGGGGGATGTCCACACCCCGCTCGACAAATCCATGGCAGCGATCACGCCGGCGATCATGCCGCAGGCGGGGAAGAGGCACCGGCTGTTGTTGAGCAGAGGGTCCGCTGCAATTACGCGCGGGAAGTAGACCGCCACGTTTTGTTCCGCCTGGATATATGCGGCACTTTCTCCCGTGATGCCGAGATCTGTTGGTGCAATGGCCGCAATGTTGCCCTGTGTCAGGCGAGATTCCCAAATCGTCGGAGGATCGGCGATGAAAATTGCCTGCCGCTCGACGCAGTAAGCTGCCGCCGCCCGACGAATTCTATTGTCCAGATCCTGCTGCGCAACTGGCGTTGTATCCAGCAACCGCTGGTCTGGAGGAATGCACAGCAGGTTGAAGGTTGGAATCTTTTCCAGGAGATAAATGCCGGTCTTCCGGTCCCGGTCACCAAGATATGTTGGCACAGTAAGCAACGGCCCTTCGCCGCCAGATTGCGCACTTCCCGGACCGGGCTCATACAAACGGCATATCACCGCCTGCGAACCGCCCTGATTAAAAAAGTCCCGCACCGCATATGACATGGGACAGTTCAGCGACAGCCCGCCGTAATGAAGTTCGAAATCGCCAAAGCTGAAGCAGGTTAGCACTTCGTCGACCGGGCCAAGTGGAGCGCGCCCCACAAACGCCGTGATACTCGTCGCCAGGTGGGGAATTTTGTACATATCGGGAAGTTCCCCGATGTAGGAACCGGGAGGTCTGGGGCGGATATCCAAGCGACACACTCCTCAATGTGAGACACTGCGTTGGTTCTCCCGGAGCGCTCTCCTGGAGCAGTAAAGGCATTGTATATAGCGACTCGCTGCTCGACATACGTTTCCGTGTCGAGTCAGTTCTCTGCAGGCTTCTTCAGGTTTGCTTTTCAGCGTGGCCATGCGTCACCCTGGATGGCCTTCCTGGCCGCATCCGGAGTACGGCTGCAGCTGCAACTGGGTCATAGACGAAGTCGGCCGAGCCAAAGTCTTTCCTTCCTCATCGATTCACTTCGAACACGCTGGACTGCTGAATTCCACTGACCGGGGCTGTCGAGAAGCCGCCTGACGTTAACAGATGGTATGAGAAGGCCGGTCTCCAGCGGGATGCGCTAAGCTCCCAAATTATCGACGCGCTCAGAGGCGCAAAAGATAAAGGAGCGCGGCAGTGAAGAAGATTACCACCAGAACGGGACGTGGGACTAGCAAGTTGCAGGGTCAGCAGCTGAGCCGCTCACCAAGAGTGCGGATGTGGTCCTTTCTACTGCGAGGCGTCTTGTAACTGTGCGAGTTTCTTTTTCAAGTCTTCGAGTTTTTGGCCGGCCTGGGCTAGTTTGCCCTGGGCGGTGAGGCTCTGGTAATCGGCGAGGTCCTGAGCGGCGGTTCTGACGAGGGCGCTGCTCTTCCCGGTGATCTTTGAACTGGCAGGAGCAGGGCCGGTTATGGGCGCGTTCTGGCTGGAGGAACCGGCGGTGGACTGAGAGAGCGAGGAGGGCTGGCCATTGAAGAGGGCGTTGAGAGCGGTCTGAAAGTCCGGCCCATAGGCGAGGCGATCCTGAAGGGCGAGGACGACGAGACGCAGCTCCGGCATGGGGCTTTGCTGAGCCTGGAGATAAATGGGTTCGGCGTAGAGCAGCGCCTTGCCGCAGGGAATGACGAGGAGGGCGCCACGGACGACGTGGGAGCCCTGCTGGTTCCAGAGGGTTAGCTGGCCGGAGAGGGCGGCGTTCTGGTCGATGCGGGCCTCGATCTGCATGGGACCGTCGACGAGCTTGGTCTTAGGAAAGTCATAGACGACGGCGTTACCGTAATTGGCGCCGTCGCTGCGGCCGGCGATCCAGCCAATGAGATTGTTGCGGTTGGCGGGGGTGAAGGGGAGGATTGAGACGAATTCAACGTGTTTGGAGCCGGGGAGCTTCATGAGGACATAGTTCGGCTCCATGGTCTGGGTTTGCTGGTTTCCCTCACTGCTGGTCGTCAGCTCCGAGGCGACGGTCCAGAGGTCTTCGCGGTTGTAGAACGTTTGCGGATCGCTCATGTGGTAGAGGCCGTAGACCTGAGCCTGCTCGGCGAGCAGGAGTTCGGGATAGCGGATATGGCGGCGTAGATCGGGCGGCATGGCAGAGGCATTGCGGAAGAGCGAGGGGAAGAGGCGACGCCAGGCGTTGATGATGGGGTCGTGCTGATCGAAGACGTAAAAGGTGGTGGTGCCGTTGTAGGCATCGATGACCGCCTTGACGCTGTTGCGGAGGTAATTGATGTTGCCGTCGCCGAGGGGATAGTGGGCGGAATCGGGATAGCTGTTCGAGGAGGTGAAGCCGTCGAGCATCCAGTAGAGATGGCCATTGTCGCCAAGGACGATGTAGGGGTCCGAATCCCAGGTGAGGAAGGGTGCGAGGGCGTGGACGCGGGCGAGGATGTTGCGGCGCATCAGCAGGCGGCTCTGCGCGGTGATGTCGTCGCTGAAGGGGACCTTCCAGAGGTCGCCGCGATCGGCTGATATCAGGATGCGGCGCATCATGCCGCCGAGAACGATGCCGCCGGTACCGTCGTAGTTATTGAAGTTATTGGCCTGGCCCTGCGGGTAGTTGAACTCCCGCTGGCGGGTGTTGACGTAGACGTCGGTATTGGTGAGCTCGCCGTAGTAGATTTCCGGGCGCGTGACTTTGAGGCCGGGTACGGTGCTGTCAACCGGCATGTCTTTGAGGTAGAGGTTGGGCAGGCCTTCGGGGGTGAATCCGTTGACGGGATTCATGGTGATGCCGTAGCCGTGGGTATAGATGAGCTTCTCGTTGATCCAGTTGCGGCTGCTCTCCGGGAGCTTGTTGAGGTTGAGTTCGCGCGGGGCAATCATGACTTCGCGAAGATCGCCGTTGATTTTGTAGCGGTCGATGTCGATGTCGGGAAAGTCGTAGTAGGTGCGGATCTCCTGGATCTGGCGGAGGGTGCTCTGGAGGGCGCGCCAATCCCAGAGACGTATGTTCTCGATCGTGCCCTGGTTGTTGTCGGGGTCGGCGGCGTCAGGGGTGGTTTCGGCGGGGAAGTGCTGGCGGGTAATGCGGTCGAGGTCCCAGGCGCGGCGGGTCCACTGGATGTTTTGGGCGATGTAGGGAAGTTCCTTATTGAGCTGATTTGGCTTGACGATGAAGCTGCTGACGTACCAGGCGATGACTTGAACGATGAAGAAGCAGGCCAGGGCGGGAAAAATGGCCAGCACCAGGCGGCTGGCGCGCGGGGCAGCAAAGGCATTGAATGCGGCGACACAAGCACCGAAGATGAGAGCGATGGCGACGATCAGCATGCCGGTGATCTTGACATGCGCATCGGTGTAGTTGACGCCGCTGAAGATGGTGTGGGTACCGAGCAGCGTGTCAAAACGGTTCAAATACACCTGAACGGCGAGGATGAGCAGGAGGAAGGCGAAGGAGAGCGAGAGTCCCCGCCACGGCAAGGCGAAGCTGAAGCTGGTGCGTCCCTGGGTGGCGGCCCGGGTGCTGCTGGAGAGGAGGAGGAAGCCTGTTGCGCCGATGCAGGCTACGACGGCGAGCATCATGAGCCAGCCGGCAAGAAGCTGCCAGGCTGGCAGGGTGAAGAGATAGAAGTTGAGGGGGCGATGGAAGATGGGATCGAGCGGCGCGGCGGCGTGGGGAGCGTTGAACCAGAGCGCAAGGGTGGGCCAGTTTGCCATCATGGCGCTTCCGGCGATGGCGGCGAGGGCGAACGAGGCGGCGACTCCGGCGATGCGCAGGGCGCGGCGGACGGGGAGCTTCATGCTCTGCTGGCCGATCATTACCTCGCGGTCATGGGGGAGATCTGCCTGATGCATACGCCAGAGCGTGAGGAACCAGCCGTAGAGGACGAGGAAGCTGATGACAAAGAAGAAGGCGAAGGATCCCCACTCCAGGCTCCAACTCTTCCAGAAGACGCGGCCATAGCCGAGTGCTTTGAACCAGAGAGCGTTCACGTACCAGGAAAGAGCGGAGGAACTGCCGAAGAAGAGAGCGACGACGATGAAGATGGCAACCAGAGCCGCGATATTGAGAGTAGGTTTGCGCTCATGGGCGTCGATGGTCTTGTGCACGAATATCCTTCTTTCCAAGGCGGAAATGTCAGTAAATAAGTGACCGCCCGTATTTTACGCCGTGCGGGACCGCGGGCCGAGTGTCGCAGAAGTATGAGAAAAGATTCATAGCGAATCGACCCTCCAGAAGTGAGCGGCGCGGTGGCCCGGCTTACGATGAAGACGGCCTTCAGAGCACGTTCTTCAGGCAGGTTGAAAGAGCGGTCTTCAATTCACTGCTCATGGTCAACGGCTGGGAAGAAACCGCGTCGTTGCACAGCTCCCGGCTCGGCGAAGAGCGCTTCAGGAAAATACGTCATCTCTCGTTCGGTATCCGAGAGGTGGATAGATTCGATCGCAGGGAGAGCAACGGAAAGGAGTGCTATGGCCAGGCAAGCGCGCGATTTTTCCAGAAGGCATTGCAGAAAGGCGTTCGCACGTCGGATACGAATCTGTAGAGTCCGGCTCATCGTGTGCTGCATCGGAAAGCCGTGCCGTTCACGCTCGTCGGTGGTCCCACGTCACTGATAGAGGTAGATAATTATTTGTACTGAGAAGCGGGGCAGTATCCAGTGATATACAGTTCGCAACCGTTTTCAGAAATCCAGCAAAGCGCCATACGCGTGGACTGATTTGCGATCAGTTAACCCCACTATTGCATGGGACGCGATAAGTTCGTCGGTCCGGATCTGCTGAGCGGCTTATGCGCCGCAGTGGCAGACTATGAAACCCGTAGAACTACACTTTCATGCTAAGGGGGCTTCACTTTGAGAAGATGGCGATTCATTCAGAGTCGCTGATTTTGTCATGTCAATCTTGATTCAATGGGTAATATCCTGGCCTATCCGGTATCCAATATCTGCAATGTGACAGCATGAAGCAACCCGCTGTTTGTGGCTGCTTTAGGCAATCACTGAATAGCTAACAATGGCATCGGTAGACTGGGGCAATACACGATGCATCCAGCTTCGTTTGGTCAGCTCTTTTTGAGTTGAGCATGTGCAATGAAAGGACAATCAAAGTAAAAATGAAGTTGTGAAGTTGTTGAGTAGAAGCCTATCATTACAGTCAATTTCTCCCTAGGTTCGCTCTGCCTGAAGAGGAAACATTGTAAAGATCGCAGGAAGACGATGATCCGGCCCTATTTAGGTGTGATGCTTGCATGTTTTATAGGTGTAGTGCTGCCCACCGCTTATTCGCAAGCAACACCCACGATTCAACCCGCAAACCGAATCGTCTCGCAGGTGAACGACAGCGATCTCATTACGCTGAAGGGTAACGTTTCGCCCCTGGCGCAGGCCAGATTCGATCGTGGACAGGCTCCAGCCTCGGAGCCAACAGGGCGGCTGATGCTTCTGCTCAAGCCGAGCACCGCGCAGCAGCAGGCGCTCACGCAGTATCTTCAGGACGTACAAAATCCCTCCTCCGCGAGATATCACCAATGGCTAACGCCCGTTCAGTTCGGCGCGCACTTTGGGGTGAGCGAGAGTGATCTGCAAACGGTGGAGTCATGGCTGAGAGGCAAGGGATTCCACATCGTGGCCGTACCCTCATCACACGACATGATCCAGTTCTCCGGCGATTTCGGCCAGATTCAGAGCGCTTTTCATACCAGCATCCATGCCTTTGCCGTTGAGGGAAAAACTTATTACGCCAACCTTACCAACCCTCAAATTCCCACCGCGCTGGCTCCGGTCGTTGCGGGCCTCGCGCCATTGAATGACTTCCATCCCAAACCCATGCTCCAGTTTGGCCCCCGTGGACGATACGACTCTCTAACCCATTCCATCCAGCCTCAGTTCACGCTCTTCGGGGCCAACGATATCCCCTACCTGTTTGTCGATCCGGCCGATGCCGCGACCATCTATGACTCCCCGAACAGCAATCTGAATCCCAGCTACACCTCGGGCACAACTTATGCCGGAGCCGGAGTCGACATCGGGATTGTCGGGGATTCCAACATCACCATGCAGGATGTGGAGAATTACAGGACAGCATTCCTGGGAGAAACCACCACCTCGGCCAACCTCCCCACGGTGGTCGTCGATGGCACCGATCCCGGTCTGAATGGAGACGAAATCGAGGCCCTGCTCGATAACGAAATCGCAGGAGGTCTTGCGCCTCAGGCCAAAATTTACTTCTACACATCGGCTAATACCAATCTATCGTCCGGTGTTTTCAACGCCGTGCAGCGCGCCATCAACGACAACACGGTCAGCATTCTCAGCATCAGTTTCGGTCTATGCGAGGCCCAGTTAGGCACAACCGGCAATGAGATGATCAATGCCCTGATGGAACAGGCAGCGGCGCAGGGCATCTCCGTCACCGTCAGCACGGGCGACAACGGTTCGGCGGGCTGCGATAACTTCGCTACCGAGACCGAGGCGACCGGCGGCTTCGCGGTCAGCGGCTTTGCATCCACACCCTGGGATATCGCCGTCGGAGGAACGGACTATGACGTTCTTCCCACTTCCTTCTCCCAGTATGTCGACGGCTCCACCATCGGGTCCCCGCCCTACTACCGGACAGCCAAAGGATACATTCCCGAAGAGCCATGGAATGACTCGACATTCCCGAACACAGACTACAGCAGCAACGAGGCATACACAGGTATCAACAGCCAGACCAACATTATTGCGGGAAGCGGAGGTGTGAGCCAGGTCTACCCCAAACCCGCATATCAGCTTTCCCTGACTCCCGCGGACGGCGCGCGCGACCTCCCCGATGTATCGCTGCTGGCTGGCAACGGCCTCTATAGAGCCACCTGGGTGGTTTGCTCCGACAATGTCGCCGACGGCGTTACCAGCCAGATCTATACCGACTGCCAGAACACGAACGGCACTTTTTCCAGCGGTGCTGTCTTCGACGGCGTAGGCGGAACCTCTGCCGCGGCGCCGGCCTTCGCCGGCATCCTCGCGCTCGTAGAACAGAAAACGGGCTCGCGTCTGGGAAACGCAAATGTCGTCCTCTATCAATTGGCTCAATCGAAGTACAGTTCGGATTTTCACGATGTCACCACGGGCAATAACTCCGTGTATTGCCAGACCGGCTCACCGGACTGCGGCGCAAACAACTTCCTCACTGGATACAACGCAACCACCGGCTACGACCTGGCCAGCGGCCTGGGGAGCGTCAATATCGCGGCCCTCGTCAACGACTGGAACAGCGTCTCGCTGTCTTCCACTTCCACCACGCTGAACATCAATGGATCGACCGCGCCGCTCACTGCCGTGCACGGAACCTCTCTCAGCTTCAGCGTCGGCGTCAATCCCTCATCGGCCACAGGAATCGTCGGGATCATTGACACCGCCAATCAAACCACGGGTGGGACTGCCAGTGGCCCACAAAATAACGGCCAGTTCACCATTCCTTTAACCAGCGGCTCCGGTACGGCAACTTATAACGGCCTGCCGGGCGGCAGTTATACGGTATCGGCGCGCTACAGCGGCGACACCAGCAACGCCTCCAGCACTTCGTCTCCCATCAGCGTCACTATCACGCCGGAAGCCAGCACCACGACACTTACTGTCAATGCTGAAAATCCACAGACCGGCGCAGCCATTACAAACCTCAACAGCATTCCCTACGGCTCTGCTGTCTTTTTGAACGTACAGATTACCGGCACTGCCGAGGGCAGCAACACGCAGGGCGTGGCCACTGGCACCGTCACATTTCAAAGCGGCGCCGCCTCCATCGGCACCGCCAACGTCGGCGGCGGAAACCTCGCATCCTACCCCGCGCTCGCAACTCCCGCCACTCTGCCCACCGGCTCGCAAAGCATCACTGCTACATACTCGGGCGACGCCAGTTTCAACGCCAGCACTAGCACCGCACAGTCGGTCACGGTAGTCCCGGCTGCCACCACCACAACCGTTACCGCGTCACCTTCCACCTTCAATACCACCAGTCCCATCAGTGTTCAGGTCCAGGTAACTACCCCGTCAAACGTGGGCAGCGCACCTACCGGAACCGTCACCGTCAGCACGGGCGGCAAGACCCTCTTCACCACCAGCAGCTTCACCACTACCACCCAGCAAACAGGTGGAACCTATTACACCGTTCTCACCGCCACCGGCTCTGCCGCAACATCGCAGTTCGCCTCCGGCTCCAATGTCATCACCGCCACCTACGGTGGCGATGCTAACTACACATCCTCCAGTGGAACAACAACCGTAGACAACACGGCGGGCGTAGGCAGTTTCACCCTCACAAACAGTGGCAATGTTACCGTAACCGCTGGCCAGACAGGGCAAGTCACCATTACACTCACACCATCCGGAGGCTTTCAGAGTCTTGTGACTCTATCCTGCAATGCATACCCTGACGGGTCCTGCTACACAAGCTACATCAATGTCACTGGCACCACGGCAATCAGCACGACCCTCTCACTCGCAACCCTTTATGGCTCCACTCCGGGCACCTACCCCATAACAGTCACTGGAACAGACCAGACCGGCACAATTACCGCACAAACTAGCTTCAACCTGACTGTAAACGCCATTCCCGCAAACGCCGGTATTACGATTTCAGCCACTTCACCTCCGCCCATCCCCCCGTCAATGCCGGGCCAGGTTTCCTATACGGTCACACCTGTGAATGGCTACATCGGCAATCTGAGCATCACTTGCTCCGTAAGCACCTCCATGGCCAATCCGACCAGTCCCCCGACCTGTGGTCCCGGCTCGGCAACAATTTCCGGAAACTCAGCCTCAGGCGGATTCGTGCCGATTGATACCTCCCCTTCTACATCCCTTGGCACATATACTCTCAGGATTACTGCGACCGACGAAAACAATGCGAGCATCACCGCCTCCACCACCACCACATTCACCGTGCAGTCCGATCCATCTTTCTCACTCACGAACAGCGGAAACCTGACCATTGCTCCAGGCGCTGTTACAGGCAACACCTCCACCATTCAGATCGCGCCGTCCGGCGGCTTTACCGGGCAGGTCAACCTCACCTGCGCGCTCACGTCGTCGGTTGCTGGCGGTACTGATCCGCCCACCTGCACCCTGCCTTCGTCGGTCAACATCACGGGAAGCACCGCCGCTACGGCAACGCTGACGATCAACAGCACGGCATCTTCCACTGCCACGGCTCATCCCATGCTGAGAAAGGCCTTGTTCGGCGGCGGAGGAGCGCTCCTGGCCTGCCTGCTACTCTTCGGCATTCCCGCCCGCAAGCGCAGTTGGCGCACCCTGCTGGGTGTGGTGGTCCTCTGTGTTTTCCTCTCGCTGATAGGATGCGGCGGTGGCTCCGGAGGCGGGGGTGGAGGCGGCACAGTCGCCGGCACCACCGCAGGCACCTACACGTTTACTGTCAAGGGAACCGATGCGGGCACAGGGCAGATTACGTCCAGCACAGTCGTAACAGTAACAGTCACATAATGAGCAACGCTACTTCTCGCTCTGGATATTTTCTGCAATGACACAAAACTGGGAGATTAGTTGTCCGCTTTCGGTAAGCGCCCATGAAGCAGGCTTGACGCAGCCGGGCCATCAGCACGGGAGCCAAGCTCCGCGGAATCTGCGGGTAGAGAAGGACAATATCCTCCCCCGGCAAGCTATACAAGCTGGCATGAATCGAGCTGTGCGCGAACGCCCGTTGATTCTGCTTCCCTGCCACGGAACGAAATGCCCCCCGGACTTGAAGTCGGCAGCGCTTTGTCGAGCATCGCCTTCAAGGGCTTTACGATGAGCTGCGGCCGGGGCGCCCGCGCAGCATCTCCGATGAGAAGGTGGCATCGCTCCTGCGGCGTACGCTGAAGAGCAAGCCGCCTGCCCGAACCCATTGAAGCGTTCGCCAGGCAGCGCAGGCCAATCGCCTCTCAAAGTCGACGGTGCACCGTGTCTTTCAGCCGTTTGCCTTACAGCCGCATCGCAGCAAGACCTTCAAGCTCTCCAACGATCCATTCTTTGTCGAAAAGGTGCGCGACATTGTTGGACTGTACCTGAACCCTCCGGACCACGCCATCGTTCTGGCCGTCGACGAGAAGTCCCAGATTCAGGCTTTGAGCCGGACCCAACCTGTGTTGCCGATGGGATTGGGCTACGTGGAGGGAATGACGCATGACTATGTGCGCCACGGCACCACCACTTTGTTCGCCGCTCTCGATATCGCCACTGGAACCGTATTGACCGAATGCAAGCCTCGACATCGGCATCAGGAATTCCTGGCTTTCCTCAAACGCATCGACAGTGCCGTTCCGGCCCAATTGGATGTGCACCTGATCGTCGACAACGCACAGCAAGGTGCGGACATGGCTCGCCCAGCGACCCCGCTTCCACGTTCATTACACCCCGACCTATTCCTCCTGGCTCAACCAGGTTGAACGATGGTTCGGCCTGATTACACAACAGGCCATTCGCAGAGACAGCTTCCGGAGTGTCCGCGAACTGATCCGACGCATGGAGGAGTTCGTGCAACAATACAACCGCAACTCCCGTCCCTTCGCCTGGACTGCCACAGCAGATTCAATCTTCCAGAAGCTGGCTAGACTCTGGTCACGCATTTCCGTGACAGAACACTAGGAGTGGGCTGTATGATTCGTGAGAACCAATCGGATCGAGTCGATGGGTGCCTGCCATTTCAGCAGAGCCTTTGTGCCATTCGCACGCTCCGTCACATCCTCATTATTCTTGCGGATGAGGGTCTGCTCCCGGCGCGGCGAATTTTGGATGGGGACGGCTGTTCCGATAGCGTTCCCATAAACGGCGCGGCTCCAGCCACTTGCGAACTCGTCAGGAATCCGCGCTCTCCGGGTGCGGAGACCGCACCTTCAGCAGCCCAGACTTTGCGCGGGGGGACGGTTGGAAGCGTCTCCCGGCAGCTTCTCAGACCCCTTTATTTATTGGTAAACAGCCGCTTTTCTTACGTAATCGCTGACGGCGAAACTCCTTCCATCTCAGGCCGATACGGCGACCTTGAGCCCCACCGCGGGGGCAAACTTCAGGTGGAAAAAATAAATATTGACAACCATAGACCTGTGCTTTAATGTGGCTCGCACTGATAACGCTACCAGTTTCACGGTTGCTTATCGTGTGACTCAGGCAAAAGTCCGCCCGAATGGTGATTTGAATAACTGATGCGCAGAACAGGCATGCGCCGTACATCCGCACTGTTGGAGGCAGTGTGCGCGGCTCAAGCAGGCGGGCAGTGTGTGCCTGATCCTCGATTTCACCAGCGGAGCGGGAATCAGAAGACGTTGTTACCACTTGAAAAAGGGGACCATAATGGAGCTGAGACGCGCCGCAATTCGCGGAGGCACGAGCGGGATCTTTACCGCGCGCCTCTTCCTGATTGCGATAACACTCGCATTTTTGGTATCGTCCGCCAATTTACTGTTTGCGCAGGCCGTGGCGGGTATTACCGGAACTATCGTTGACCCGACGGGAGCTGTCGTCCCGGGGGCTCACGTCACAATTACAAACGACTCCACTGGTGTTGTTACACGAACAGTGTCCAGCAGCGCCGGCACCTATTCGGCGACAGGCCTGATTCCAGGCCACTACACCGTTTCGGTGACCGCCGCGGGGTTTCAGACGGTGAAGCAGTCGGATGTCCTGGTGGAAGTCAGTACCACGGCGACGATTAACTTCAAGCTGGTGACTGGCTCGACGACACAGACGGTCCAGGTGACGAGCAGCTCGATTGCGTTGAATACGACGCAGCCGCAGCTTGGCACCACGATCGACCCGTCCGTGGTGGAATCTCTGCCTGTGGAGGTCTCCGGCCGCGGCCGCCAGATCGACTCACTGCAGTTCACCGCTGCCGGTGATACAGGTAGCACCTTTTCACACCGTGTGGATGGCGGTGTCGATTTCGAACAGGAAATCCTCTTCAACGGTATTCCGGCTCCGCAGCCTGAAACAGAAGGCTATACCACCAACTTCGATCCGCCCTTTGAACTTGTCCAGGAGATGCGCGTCCAGCAGTCGACCTTCGAGGCGCAATACGGGCTCGGGCAAGGTGCATTGAGCTACCAGACCGCAACTGGTACCAACAAGTTCCACGGCGATCTGTTTGAGATCAACCGCAACAGCCTTTTTGACTCGGTAGGTTTCTTCAACGGTCCGGCATGGGGCGGGTCTCCCAAGCCGCCACCGGATCACGAGAACAACTGGGGCTTTACCGTCGGTGGTCCTGTCATCATTCCCAAACTCTATAATGGGCGCAATAAGACCTTCTTCCATTACAGCCAGGAATGGTTCCGGCAGAATAATGAAAACACCGGAGTATCCACCGTGCCCACGGCACGGGAGCGCACCGGTGACTTCAGTGATTTTGTAGACGGCAGCACAGGAAAACTGATTCCGATCTATAACCCGTATACCGGACAGCAGTTTGACTACGGTGGCCGGCTCAACGTCATTCCGCCCAACCTGATCAGTCCTACCTCCAAGATTCTGCTGCAGTACCTGCCATTGCCCAACCGGCCCGGCAGCGGTATCGGCGGACTGGATTCCAACAGGAGCTATGCCCCCTTCAGCAATCCGAACATTCAGAATGTCTGGGGCTTCACCATCGATCAGGTGCTGACTCCTAAACAGAGCATTGAATGGAGTGAATGGCGGAACAGCTACAGCAACTACAGCTTCGACTACAGCCCCATGGTGATTGCGCCGAATCCGCTCAACAGCATGAAGTATGATCCGGCTCTCGGTACGGTCTTTCTTCTGAACTACACCAACACCATTTCACCGAACCTGGTGATGACGCTGGGTGCTGGATGGATCGGTGAAATCAACGATCAGTACAACCAGACCAAGTACAGCTTCCCTGCGATCACGGACGGTGTGATTCCACCCAACATCACCTTTGACGGCCAGCATGCGCCTACCAGCTGGGGCACCAGCGGTGCATGGTTGCGGTCGATCAACCGCAAGCTCGGTGTCGCTATCAGCAACAACTGGTTGTGGACCAAAGGTCGGAATACCTTCAACATCGGCTGGGAATTCCGGCGGAGCTTCCAGGACGACAACGAAGAACAGACTGCCGGCGGCCACTTCGCCTTCAGCCAGAAGGAGACGTCGGATCCGAACAGCCCCAACTTCGGCTCGGAAGGAAGTGCATTCGCCAGCTACCTGCTGGGTCTGCCCGACGAAGCCAACCGGAGCAATTCCCAGGAACTCAAGCTTCGTAACATGGCCTTCTCGCCTTATTTACAGGACAACATCAAACTGAATCCACGGCTGACACTGAACCTGGGCGTTCGCTGGGATATCATGGTGCCCTTCACCGAAGTACACAACAACATTGTCTTCTTCGATCCCCATATTCCCAATCCTGCAGCGACCGGTCTTCTTGGTGCGGTGTCGAAATTCGGCAACTGCACCGGCTGCTCGGGATATAACCGTGCTCCTATCAACTGGAAGCATTTTGGTCCACGTATCGGCTTCTCCTATCAGATCAGCAACAAGTCTGTGATTCAGGGAGGATACAGTCTGGCCTTCCTGGACGGCGGAGCCTACGAATATGGAACCAATAAGGTGGCTGTGAATTATGGCAACCTGCTGGTCGGTTCCTATACGCAGCAATCTACCGGAACCAACATCTCTGCTTATGGAAGCTGGGACACCCATATCATGCCGAATCCGGGGCCGACGCCTTTCAATCCCGGACTGGGCGTGGGTGGCCCGCAGGTGGATGCCTTCAGCAGGAAAGACAACTATGCTCCTTACAGCCAGCAGTGGAATATCAACTACCAGCGGCAGCTGCCGGCGAGTATGTTCCTGACGGTGGCCTGGGTGGCGAATCGTGATATTCACCTTCCCAGCCAGCTCAACTCCATCAACCAGCTCAACCCGAAGTACTTCGCTCTCGGAAGCAAGCTCGGCCTGAGCTTTGCGGATGGTTCGGCTCAGGCAGCCGGATTCACAGCACCCTATCCGCAGTTCGTCAGCCAGTGGGGAAACTCGGCAACGGTTGCCCAGGCACTGGTTCCGTATCCGCAGTACGGATATATCTTCAACAACTTTGAAGGAGACGGCACGTCCTTCTACAACAGCTTCCAGGTCAGCGTGCAGAAGCGCTTCTCGCAGGGTTTGGCGTTCCTCGCAAACTACGTCTTAGCAAGCGAATACAACAATACAAGCAGTGGATTCACAAGCTTTATCGGAAATGCCCTCAACAAGTACGATCAGAAACTGGAGTGGTCTCCGACGAGCGGAAATCCGCCGCGAGTCTTCAACCTCAGCGGTACCTACCAGCTTCCGATCGGTCCCGGAAAGCGCTTCTTTAACAACAGGGGCCTTACCGGGCAGGCTCTGGGTGGATGGCAGGTGGGCTTCATTATCACCGAACAGGCCGGCACACCAACCGGTGTTTACCAGAACCTGAGCTTCCCCTACCCGAATGGTGGCGGAGAACGTCCGAACCGGAACACCAGCGTGCCTCTGTCGACGGCGAGCTACTCAGTGGCAAACGAGTACTTCACCGGACACCGTTCTTCGGCACAGATGTTCCCGGCAAATGCCTTTACGGCGGCGCCGCTGTATACACTGGGTAACTCGTATCGTACCTACTGGGGACTCAAGAATCCCCCCTTCTACAACGAGGATGTGAACGTGCGCAAGCACTTCTTCTTCGGACACGGTGTCGAGGGTATTCTTGAGGTCGATTACTTCAACGTGCTCAACCGAACGCAATTCAACGGACCTGATACCAACATCAGCGACGGTACCTTCGGCCAGGTCATCAACCAGGGCCAGCAGAACAGTAACCGTCAAGGTGAGGGTCAGTTCCGAATACAATGGTGAGCTAAACCCGGGGGAGGATCTCGCATCCTCCCCCGCAACATTCGCCCGGCATGCGCTGCGGAAACAAGCCGCGTCGCATGCCGGTTTTCTGTCTTCCGCTTTGTGGGGAAGGTGGAGTAATTTTGTTGCAGAGTGAACACGATGTCTTCTTTTCACCGCAAGATTGCAACGATTGCGTTCAGTGTGTGTCTTTTCTCCGCGGCGGTGGCGCCTGCCTCCGCGCAGAGTTCGTCGGGTGGGGTCTCGCCGCAGGTACAGCAACTGTATTCGCAGGCCGTTGCCGCGCAACAGAGCGGAGATCTCGAAACCGCGACCGCAAAATACCGCGCCATGATTCGCATCGATCCCGGGCTTGCGCCGGCTTATAACAACCTGGGAATGCTTCTCTTCAACCAGCGGAATTACGCGGCGGCGGCGCCCGTGCTCGCGCGCGGCCTTGAGATCAATCCCCACATGACGACGTCGGTCATCATGCTTGGCCTGGCGTACTTCGAACTGGGAGAAAACACCAGGGCCGAGCCGTGGCTGCAGCGGGCCGTCCACGCCGATCCTTCGAATGCAGACGCTCAACTCAGTCTCTCGCATGTGTTGCTGAATTTAGGCAAAAGTCAACAGGCGATCAGTCACCTGCGCGCGTATCTCGCGATCAAGCCGCGCGACCAGCAGGCGTGGTATCTGCTTGGCGAGACCTACCTGCGGTTGTCAGAGGAAGCCCTGGGCAAGGTCAGGGAGATCAATCCGAACTCCTTTGTCGCCGACGAGGTTGCCGGAGAGATCGATCAGGGTATGCACAATTACGGCGGCGCGATGGTCCTTTTCAAGAAAGCTGTCGATCTCGCTCCGCAGGATCCGGGAACGCATCAGCGACTGGCGAACGTCTATTGGCTGATGGGGAAGTGGCAGTCCGCGCAGGCAGAATTTCACAAAGTGCTGTCGCTGGCGCCCGGGGATTGCCAGGCGCGATGGAAACTTGGCAACGCCATTCTGCAGGCAAACGGCGCGCTGCAGAGCGCATTGAAAGAGCTCAATCGCTCGATTCGCGAGTGTCCTGATCTGATGCAGGCGCACGTGGACCGGGCCCGGGCGCTGATCCAGTTGAATCAAGCCAGGGAAGCGCTTCCAGACCTGCTCATGGCCGAGAAGAGCAACCCCAACGAGCCGATGATTCATTTTTATCTGGCGTCGGCTTATCGCGCCGAAGGTCAGACGGACCAGGTGCGGCGGCAAATGAACATCTACGCAAAATTGCAGCAGGAGAAGAGCCAGGCACTTTCGAATCAGGTGAGCGAGGAGCTCAAGCTGAAGAGTGCCGCGCACTGAGGCGGGCGATGGATGGGGGGGACGTTGCGAATGAATCCTGCACTTCGTCCACGTTCGGGTTGCGCCTCTACGCGAATCACACGTCGCCTCGGACAACAAAGGGGAAGGTACAGGAATAGGGTGCGTGTTCCCCAGCGGCGCATTATCCGAAGCATAGGTAAATTGCCGCCGACTGCGAACGGCGACAGGGCAGGCAACGCACGCATTCAACCTGATTCAGCCCTGATGCAGCAAGATATCGCGGAGCGTTTGAAGTGAACCGTCGCATATTTACGATGAGCTTTCTCGCATCCCTGATGGGAGCAGGCGTTGACCTGTCCACCATTCCAGGGCTTGCGCAGCAGAGCGGAATGGGTGGGGGCAGCGCCACCGGAGGTGTTCATAAGGCAATTTATGATGCCGAGCACAGGCCCATCACGGCTGGTGGATTTGTAAAAAACGGCCCCATCATCTTCAGGAATATGACACAGCAAGCGGGCCTTGCCCATTGGACGCATCACATGGGCTCGCCGCAGAAGAAATTCATCATTGAAGTCGTGGGCTCGGGCGTGGGCCTGATCGACTACGACAACGACGGGTGGCTCGACATCTACATGGTGAACGGATCGACCTACAAGGCGATGGACGGCAAAGAGCCGGCGCCGCGGGCCGCGCTGTTTCACAATAATCGCGACGGCACGTTTACTGACGTGGCCGAGAAGGCGGGCGTGCTGAACGAGCGCTGGGGATTCGGGGTTGCGGTGGGGGACTTCGACAACGACGGCTGGCCGGACATGTACGTGACGAACTTCGGCAAGAACCGTTTGTACAAGAACAACCACGACGGTACCTTCACCGATATCGGCGAGAAGGCCGGCGTGGCGCTCGGCAACTGGTCGACGGGTGCGACCTGGGGCGACTACAACGGCGACGGGCTGCTCGACCTGTTTGTGCCCGGGTACGTGCACTATGACCTCAAGCATCAGCCCGCGGTGGGCTCTGACGAGGTGGTTTCCAATACCTGCCGATTTCGCAATGTAAGCGTATTTTGCGGCCCCAGGGGCCTGCTCGGCGCGCACGACCATCTCTTTCGCAACAATGGAGACGGCACCTTTACCGACGTCAGCCGCAGTGCCGGTGTGTACGACGCGCCACGATATTATGGGCTGACCTCGCTTTTTGTGGATCTGGATGGGAGCGGCAAACCGGATCTGCTGGTTGCCGATGACTCGACTCCGAATTATCTCTATCGAAACAAGGGCAATGGAACCTTCGAGGATTACAGCTATCAATCCGGATTCGCTGTGAATGGAGATGGGCGAGAAATTGCCGCCATGGGCATTGCCGTCGGCGATTATCTCAACAATGGAAGACTCGACATCGCCGTCACGGATTTTTCCGACGATTACTCAGTCTTGTACCGCAACGACGGCTCGCTGTTTTTCACCGATGTGAGCAAGCAGGCCGGAATTGCCAAGCCAACGATCCCGTTTCTGGGCTGGGGCATTGGCTTTATCGATTTTGACAATGACGGATGGAAAGATCTGTTGATGGTCAACGGGCATGTCTATCCTCAGGTCGATCAGCACAAGTGGGGCACCAGCTATGCGCAGCGGCCGCTCCTGTTTCGTAACTTGCATCACGGGACCTTTGAAGTGATGCCGGCGACGGAAGGCACGGGTCTGGCAGAGGTGTTCACAGGCCGCGGGGCGGCGTTTGGAGACCTGTTTAACAGCGGCAAGATCGATGTCATCATCAACAATCTCGACGGCCCTCCCGCGCTGCTGCGCAACGTGAATCCCGATCATCATCATTGGATCAAGTTTCAGCTTATCGGCGGTCCAAAGTGCCCGAGGGATGCTGTCGGAGCTACGGTATTCGTCACTGCCGGAGGGGTGCGGCAGCGCGGAGATGTCCTCAGCGGCGGCAGCTTTGCATCGTCGAGCGACCCGCGCGTCCACTTTGGACTCGGCGACGCCGCCCACATCGATGAGATCGAGGTCCACTGGCCGGACGGACAAATTGAATCCCTCAAGCCGCCGCCGGTAGACTGCATAGTGACCGTGCAGCAAGGTCGCGGAATGATCCGCCGGCTCGGCCCGGCAAAACCATCACAAGATCCCAGGTAATCGATCTCATATGCGAGTCGCTGGACAAGTGAAATCTGCGGTGCGAAGTTCTGAAAAGCGCGAAAGGCAAATGCGCAGGTCATTCTCGATGATCAGCTTCGGCGCGCTTCTGCTTTGCCTCCAGCTCTGCTCCGCGAGCGCATTTTGCCAGCAGGCAGCTCAGGGCAATGGGGACGCGCTTGAGCAGGCCCGCGCGCTGGCTGTATCGGGCAAGCTTCAACAGGCCCAGACTCTATTGCAGCAGGTCTTGCATAGTGAGCCCACCTCGGCGGATGCGCATTTTTTGCTCGGCTATGTTTACTTCCGTGAGCAACATCCGCGAAAATCCCTTGCCGAGTTCACGTCCGGCGCCCGCACGCGGTTTCCCGGAGTCAATGATCTGCGCATCGTCGCATCCGATTATGTCCTGTTGGCCGATTACACCGACGCAGCCAAATGGTTTAGCGTGGTTGCATCCGAAGACCAGAACAATCCGGATGACTGGTATCTGCTGGGTCGCGCCCAATACAGCGAAAATCACTTCCAGCAGGCCATCACAAGCTTCCAGCGGACGCTCGCGCTTCGTCCGGACGATGTGACCGCGGAAAACAATCTCGGCCTCTGCTGGCAGGGGATGAACGAGATGGCGAAGGCGAAACAGGCATTCCAGACTGCCATCCAATGGGAAGGTGCGGCGCCGAATGATCCCCAACCGTTCCTGAACATGGGCACGGCGCTGATTAACAGCGGCCACACGAGGCAGGCGTTGCCCTATTTAAAGACGGCAGTCCACCTCGCGCCTCGCAACCCGAAGATTCGCGAGGAGCTGGCGCGAATTTATCAAACGCAGAAGGACCTGCCGCAGGCACAGCATCAACTCGAAGTTGCGATTGCGCTCGCTCCCAAGGCCGCCGGCCTGCACTTTGAGCTGGGGCGCATCTACTGGCGCGAAGGACTGCACGACCAGGCGCAAAAGCAATTCAAGATCTGCGCGCAACTGAATGGCAGCCATGGTTCGGTGGCAACACCCAACCCCTACACGCCGCGCTGAA
>JAJZAL010000382.1 GCA_021799405.1 Acidobacteriota bacterium | reverse complement strand
ATACTGGCCAGATTATCCTTTGGCGCAGCGTCTAAGATATCGGCCACAAAAAAAGGGTAAGTAAATTCCGTGATGGATCTGCCATCATAGCAGCCCGTCCTCAGCCAGCCTCAGCAAAGTGGATATGTCCACGCCTTCACTGATTTCATCGGTCTCCTCTTGTGTTGATCTGGATGGTTCACACACTGCAAGCGAGTAGCGGTTATCCATCTCCACAGGCTTTGGACGGGCATAAAGTTTCTTCTTCTTGTGCCCGGCATGGTTGGTCAGCAATATCCGCGACCGCAGCACCTCGAAGCTGTAGCCCCGGCCCATGCGGTTGGCGACGCGGATCAGATTATTGGCTGACTCCGCACAGGCGTTGGTCAGTCGCCAGTCGAAGTAGGCCAGAATCTCATCCCGCCAGTTGTGGAATGCGGTGATCAGCGGCTGGTACGCGGTTTTCATCTCCGGCGCCAGGCTATTTTCCCATTGCTCTTGAAGATGTAGAGCTTCTTCCTTGGTTTCAGCGTCATAGAGGGCGTAGAAGGCTTCCTTGACGTTGTAGGCCGCTTCCAGTTCCGGCAGATTCCTGAGCCAACCGGACAGCATGAGAGTGGCTTCAGGTCTCAGGTCTTTTGGGCGCATGAGCAGCAGCTTGCGGTCTTTCATCAGGGTGCGGCGCTGCCTGGATGTCATGGCCGCCCCGACACTTTTCCGCATCTGGTCCAGCGCGGCATTCGCCATTTTGAGGACGTGGAACTTATCCACGACGACACCGGCATCCGGTAGCACTTCACGCACGGCGTCCCGGTACGGCCGCCACATATCTATCGTGACACACCGGATACGTTCCCGGTCCGACAGACCAGAGAGATACCGGACGACGCTTTTCTTGTCGCGGTTATCCAGCATCTCGATGACCAAGCAGCCTTTTGTGTTGGTAAATACCACTCGTGGCCTGCGGATGAGGTGGATTTCGTTGATGCCCATGAACTGTGGCGTCTCAATCTTCAGGGCGGCACCCAGTTTCGCCGAATGGTCAACAAAGACGGCTTTGACCGTCATGTTGCTCACCCCGGTTTCTTCGGCGAGCTGGGCAAACGTCTTGCGGGCGGAATGCTCGCCCAGCCAGTTCACCAGGCGGGTGGTCATGCGCCGCTTTTCATCCACGGCGGGCAACGGCTCATAGAAGGTCTTGCGGCAGTCCTTGCAGCGGTAACGGCGCGTGTCTACGCTGATGCCCACACGCTTGCCGTGTGAAGGCAAGTCATGGATCAGTTGCTCACGGTGGCCGTACCCGACAAGGGATGTGGCGCCGCAATGGTTGCAGGCGGTAGGAGGTGTGATGGTCTCCGCCCGGATGTGATAGTCCGGACCGGAATCATCGACTTGCAGGACGCGGTATTCGGGAAGATTGAGGATGTCAGGAAGCATGGCTGAAAGCTATTGAGGATTGGATCACGCCTCACAAACTACCAGCCGGGGCCGAAATTGCCGTTAGCGACATGACACGTCGGCGGAAGTCGTCATATTCGTCGCCTTGCCGCAAGGCAAGCGCTGCCAACGAGTAGAACCGATCTGTGGACGGCGATTCGCTCTTTGCCTTTACCATGTCCAAACGGGACACATTAACCACGGTCCAGCACTCGGTAAAGCCACGCTTTCTCGCCTTTTGGTGGCTCTTTTCGGCCTCGCCGATCCGGTTGTGAATGTTGGATACGTCCGTGCCGCTCTTGATCTCGATGGCGACAATATTCCGATAGTTCTGCTGGGCCATCTCCTCTCTGATGATGATGTCTGGATCAGGGGCGAACTCGATCAAGAAGGGCCGACCTGTGGCACTGTTCACCTCAATCGCACTCTCGCGCACTTCGGCCGCCGCGTGCGCCACGATTTCCCGGATAATCTCAAACACCAGAACGATGCCGGCGGTTCCACGCTGGTTGTTCGCGCCACCGCGCAGTTGCGGGCCAACGGTCAACAGTGTCAGATCGTCCAGTAATTCACGGCTCAGGCGTAGCGGCCCAACGCCGACGAGCAGGAAGGATGCAGATTCACAGAATGCCGCGCATAAGTCCGGTAGATCGGCAGCAGCAGTCTTGCTGATTGCGCCCTTCTCTTCCATGTTCTTGAAGTAGCCAACGCCAAAGCCCTTGTCCTTGCCATAGAATTCTTTTTGACTGTATCCCATGAGCAAGCGGTAATAGCCCAGCAGAAAGGGATTCGCCTGTAGCACGGCAGGCACGGCAAAAAGCAGCTCGGCACGTAGGCCGTATTGCGCCATCGCTGCCAGGTCCGATGGTGGCACGAACTGAGCAAGTTGCTTGTCCAGATCGGCAATGTCCATGTCACGCACAGTTTCAAATAAGGCACTCTGCAGGTAGACGGCGCGAAACCGCTTGAGGGCGAAAGCGAAGCCAATCTGCAGTTCTGGCGGGGGAAATTTGAGTTTGTTCGTCATGCCGCCGCGATCCTTATCACGTTGCTGTTCTGGCCCTGTAAGCGCTTCGCTGCGAGATCTACATATTCAGGGTTCAGTTCGATGCCTACGTACTGCCGACTTTCTTCCTGGCACACAACGCCCACGGTGCCGGATCCGAAAAATGGATCAAGCACATAGTCCCCAGGTTCGGTCGATGCCCGGATACACGGACGGATCAGACTGGGCGGGAAAGTGGCAAAGTGCGCGCCGGCAAAGGGCCTAGTGTTCACATTCCAGACCGAGCGCCGATTGCGCAAGCCCCCGCCGTCTGCCCGCTCTCGGACTGCCTGCCAGTCGTAGAAATAGCGCTCGGACTTTGTGAGCATGAACAGGAATTCGTGCGAGCGGGCAGGGCGGTCCTTGACGCTTTCCGGCATAGCGTTCGGCTTGCTCCAAACAACATCGCTACGTAGATACCAACCATCGGCCTGCAGGGCAAAAGCGAGCCTCCAAGGTATGCCGATCAGGTCTTTCGGCTTCAAGCCTTCCGGCGTGACAGGACGCATGTCCATGGCCCGAGCTGGGTTCTTCTTGTCCGGCGCCCGATAGCCGCGGTTGCCGCTGGTGTACCCGTCGCCGATGTTCAGCCATAGCGTGCCGTCATCGGTTAGGACGCGCTTGACCTCCGCGAATATCGCAACCAGCCGGTACAGGAACTGCTGCATGGAGACTTCCAGACCAATCTGCTCCTCAATGCCGTAATCCCGCAAGCCCCAATAGGGCGGCGAAGTGACTACGCATCGCACAGATCTCGTTGGAATACGACGTAGTACGGCCAGGGCGTCCCCCTCAAAGAGGGTCGATCCGCGCAGCGTGAGCGGCTCATGGCGCTGGATTCGCTCCACGTTGATCGACAAGACTTCTTTCTCTGTCGGCATAAGCAATACCCACCGCAATTATCCATCACGAAACTGAGTTTTAAGATAGTCTGCACAAGGCGGGCTGTCAACCACGAATCTTAATTTTTAACCACAGTGCCGGGTGGGTATATGGCGGGCAGATCCATCACGGAATTTACTTACCCCAAAAAAATCACGCCAAAATAGCTTCCAATCGGAGGGTGGCCGCAGCGGATCGCACTTCCTTTTTACGGCCATGCCCAGGCAACGGTTTGTCTTCCACAACAACAAGCCCGATCTCTGCGAGCAAAGCAACATCCCGTTTTACGGCGCTGCGATCACGGCCAAGGCATTCAGCAACCTCTGTAATGGAGCGGGGTCGCTCCAGAACCACGCGCATGATGGCTAGCCGCGCAGTGGTGAGCACCCGTAGAAGATCTGCAGGATCCTCAAAGCTGATCGTCTTCTCTTCCGTTACGAGTTTCCCCGCATCAGCCAAGCGAGCAATCCTTTTCCCACTCTTAAAAAATGTT
>JAJZAL010000099.1 GCA_021799405.1 Acidobacteriota bacterium | reverse complement strand
TCAAGTGGCAAAAGTCGCATAAGTCTTGTACTGTTATGGTGCCCGGAGGGGGACTTGAACTCCCACGGAGGGTAAGCTCCTGCGGATTTTAAGTCCGATATACGTATCGTGCATCAAGCTGCACCATCCTGCACAACGGAGCATATACCCCTCATATTCTTATACATGAGACATGAGCAGCGGCGCACTGAACTGCACGACCCCGCAAAGAACTCCAAAATAAAGTATCACCACAAGTATCACCACACGAACATCGAGTCATCTTTCTACCTCGCCAATCGTGGCCAATCTGGACACGAGAGAAACGAGATTACACCACTGCTCATTGGAGTGCCCGTATTGAAATGATCCAGTGAATCAGCGAGTACTCAAACGCTGGCGACTAAGCAAGCATCTAGTGAAACCCCGGACAGGAATGAAAAATGGCTCCCCACGCGTTGGCCGGTCGTCAGTAAACTCCCGGCCAACGCGGTTTGCCGGCTTTCAATTCGTGCAAGTCCATGTCGAGGATCAGGAGATAGATACCGTGATCGCGCCTGCCGGTAGCCAAATTAAGAGGAGCCAACAGCCCGCGATCCTTCTCCGGGGCCGACAAATCCTAGCGGTCTTGCCGGTTCGGGGGTGTTGACAGTCAGATCGTGCGGAATAGGGGGTAAAATCGTAGAAATTACAGTTACGAGCAAGATTACAGACAGCACACACTGGGACTAATCCAGCGGCGGTAAAAGTTAGTTTGCGTCTATTTCCTCCGAAGAGAAGGCCAGGATGACACCGTTTCTCATTCTTTTGTTAGCTGCTGCGCCAGCGGTCTATTGGTTATCCCGGAGAGGGAGGAATCTCGGCAAAACGCCTGGACTTACGGAACTCGGGCCGCAGGCGGAGGGCACAGAGCCCAACTACGCGTCAGGCTTTGAGGTAGACGGGGAGGCCAGAGATACGGTATCCGACAGCCCTCCTAGTCCCGCCAAACACGAACCAGCATGCGTGGTGGATGAGTCCTCCCCGCGAGCTCCTTTTGAATCCCTAACAGAACTGAATGAATTTGAAATCTCATGCTCGCCGGCGGATAAACCTAATTTAACCAAGAAAGCACAAGTATCAGACAACCTTAACCCGGCGGCTTTGGCAGACGAGGTTGGAGTAAAGCTGGAAGCGGAACCACCGGTCGAAGATATTGAACCTTGTGTTGAGAAGCCAACTGAGCCTGGAGCAGCAGCGCGTTCGCCTGAGCCGCTTGTTTTGCACGCGGCGGCGAATCAACCTCCAGTGGCGGAGGAAGCAGGGCGAATAGAGGATGTCGCTCCTGCAGCTGTCGAAGATGAGGTTCCAACCGGACTTGAAGCTGAACTGACGATTGAAAGCCCTAACCCGCACGTTGAGACGCCAGTTCAGCCAGCGTCCCTGCCTGAGCCGCGTGTCTTGCCCTGGGCGGTAATTGAGTCCTCAACCAGCATCCCGGAATGCGAGAGCGCCGAAAAACCTAAGGAAACGCACATGGAGTCTTCGCCGACGCCCGCTGTTGAAGCTGAACCCTCAGGCGAAGAGTTGGAAGCAAAAAAGCAGAGATCGGGTTTTTCCAAAAACGGCAACGGGCGTCCGGCCCAGCGTTATCGTCCCCCGGTGCAGAAGCCGCCGCGCACTTCAGCGATGAAGGTTAACGAAGAATTATCACCAACCCGGCGGACGCAAACTGTATCGGCCCTTGAGATCTATGTCCATCTGACGTTCGACCGATCATCTTTTTGCACAATCACTTTTCTGCCAAAGCGGCAGCCGGAGTCCGATCAAGACATTGAAGTCAGAAGCGGCAAAGAAACTTGGCGGCTTCTCGCACAGGAAGATTGGTATCAAGATATTGAGCCCGAAGACATGGGGGAACGTTTGCGTGCCGGTATCGAGCTTACGGGTGTCGTAGGGAATCAACGCGAAGCCCGATGGCAGCTAAAAGGGCGTGACGTCTATGTACTTGCCGCTCATCCGCGTGCCACCGGTTATGTTTCTGCCCCTCGGATGCTTCTCGGACGCACGGATGTTGTGCTTTGCATTGAAGAACTGGCCGGTGAAGCCGAAGCTGTCCTAGTGGCAGCCGGGTGCGAGGGATATACAAGAATCGGGGAGTCTCTCGGAATTCCCCACGGATGGGTAGGATTCCGGGGAGTATTGCCCACGAACGCGCTGGCGCTTGATCCCGATGCAGATCAGTTCTACGCGCTCAAGCCTGCGCCCGATATCGAGATCGCACTCGAAGGCGGCGTCTGCATCCGTAATTCAGCTTGGCTCGCGGGATATCCGCCGCGGATCAAATTGTACGGCCAGCAGGGGGAGATGGGCAGCGTCTTGATTGATGGTCAAGAAGCAAGCCGTTCTGAAGACGGGTCATTGATTGTTAATGGTTACGATCGGGCTGGACAACACTCGGTCTATTGTGAAGGGCTATCCCACTCCCGGACATATTCGATCGAGACACCGCCAGATCAGTGGGATGAGTGGACCGCATTTCGCTTTGGTGCTGCGGGCATTTGCGGCCCGCTCGTTCAGCTGAATACAGAAGCCGCGACTTTGAAACTGATCACTGTTCCGATGTCAAATCCGCTCCTAGTCGGCGCCAAGCCGGGAGAGATTTTTCGTTGTTCAGCACGCGATGTAGGACGGTGGAAGGGCTTTGTTCCGTTCGAGGTTGTCTGGGCCCTGCCCGCGCAGCCCTTGACGAGCAATAAGAAGATCGCCCGGATCATTCAATTATCCGATACACCCATCATGCCGTCCCTCCATCCAGACAAGAAGGCAACGAACTGGTATAAGGCGATCCTCGATGCTTCACGGAAGGGGCTGCTCATCGAATCGGAGTTCGCGAATTCGGCATCGCGTTGGCACGAGTACCGGACTGCGGCTAGAAGGCTGTGGAGGGCCTGGCGATGACTCCGAACGAACTTCTTATGTGGCTCTCAGCCCGCGAGGCAGGATCGTGGCCTCAATTCCGCGGCGCAGTTGAGAATCTGGGTTTGGATGAAGAAGGCAGCGCTGATGCCGCGCTCCCTCTGCATCAGCGCGTACGCTTCAACCTCGAGCGGCTCGGGCACGTGGAGTTTGACACGCTAGGGTCCGACAACGGCTGGCGCGTGGTTCCACCTGCTCTCGCATTGTGCCAGCATGGCAATGCCGCGACGGGAGTATTATGTGGTGCGCGAAGCTTGCAGCTTCTTGGCCGGATCAATGCCTATACAGCCGGATTGGAGATCGAGCGGATTTCTCTTCCGGATTGCCCCGACGTTATCCGTATTAAGTCAGCGGATGCGCGGACGCTCAAAGAATTGGCGCGGCGGGCAGGCCTGTTGTGTCAGCCGGACACGCCAGAATCAATACTCTCAAACTTGCCGTCCATCGCCCGCTTGGATGCGTGGCCGCGGCAAGCTCTGCCGGCTGGAGGCAAGGACTGGGACGTGAAACAATTGGCCGTCGAGCGGAGAGCAATGAAGTGGAAATCTGTAACAATCCAAGAAGCGAATGCGCCGTTGAGCGAGGGATTGTTCCGGTTCGCGCGCTTTCAGGCACCAGAGTACTTCGTTCGCGAAGGGCACAAGACCGTCAAACTCCCCGGCGCGATTGGGAAATACTATGTTCTTTTTCGACGCAAACGACGCGTGCTGAGATATGACCGGCCAAACCGGAGCCTCAGCCTCCCGGCGCTTTTCCGCCCGCCTTTGCTCGTCGAGCGGGCTTTAATTCTTTGCTCGGGCATTCCCCCGTCAATTAGTGTTGCCTACGGACGTCCGCGATTGACCTATCGGGATATCCCTGAAGAAATTGCCGGGATTGCTGCGGAGGTTTTGAGACAGGAGCTACTATGAGCAACCCGCTTGCCCTTTTTGACGATCTCCGAGAGATGTACCTCCGCTATCTCGATAGCCCCTTTGATCTGCGCTATCCGGACCTGGTTGCGGAACGCCGCGCCCTTCTGGGTGTTAATGGGCGGATATTCCGTGAACCGTTGATCGAGCCGACTCCGGCGTACCAGATAATCAACCAAGCTTTCCCCGGAATGGTTCAAACGTTGCTTTCTGCTTCATGGAGCCAGGCTGAGATTACGGCTCTCGCAGATTTCGTGTCGCTTGGATTGTTTCAACCGGGACGGATTCCTTATACGCATCAGCAGGAGGTGTTTGCAGAATCGGTCGTCAACGCGCGGGACGTGATTGTCACGACGGGCACTGGCTCGGGAAAGACCGAATGCTTCCTGTTACCAATCTTGGCATCCCTTGTGCGGGAGTCAGTTGCCTGGGGCCAGCCAGGCAATGTCAGCCCGCAATGGGACTGGTGGAATCATCACGTAAGCCCAACGTCGAACCAGTGGCTTCCACGTATTCCCCAGCGGCACCACGAGAATCCTGTGGTGCGACCGGCAGCCTTACGCGCCATCATTCTTTATCCTCTCAACGCGCTCGTGGAAGATCAACTTGGTCGTATGCGAACTGCGCTCGATAGCGCAAACGCACGGAACTGGCTGCAAATGAATCGTGCCGGCAACCGGTTTTACTTTGGGCGGTACACAAGCCGCACGCCCGTGTCAGGACCAAGAATTGCATCGAGAACGACGCGTCTGCGGGGAGAGCTCCGCAGCATACAGCAAGAAGCAAAACAGGTCGCAGGACACAATGCCGCGCGGTTCTTTCCGCGCTTGGATGGCGGAGAAATGTGGTCACGATGGGATATGCAAGATCATCCGCCTGACATTCTCATTACGAATTACTCCATGTTGAATATCATGCTGATGCGGAGTATGGAGGCACCGATCTTCGATCTGACGCGGGAATGGCTTTCTGCTGATCAGTCATGTGTTTTTCATCTCGTTGTCGACGAGCTTCACACTTACCGGGGTACGCCCGGAACAGAGGTAGGGTATCTCATCCGCGTGCTCCTCGACCGGCTCGGGTTGCAGCCGGACTCGGACCAGTTGCGCATTATCGCATCCAGCGCATCCTTGGCGGACGATCCTTCGGGACTCGACTATCTCGAGGCGTTTTTCGGAAGGGACCGGAGCCGCTTCAGGATTATCGCCGGAAACAGAGTGAATCCGAATCCCGCCTCGGTGCAAGTTCTCTCGCCGCACGCGCTAGATTTGTGTCAACTGGGTCAAAGTTTGCAAGCTTCGCCGAAAATTGAACTTGCCGCTGCACAAGCGTTTCACGCGGCTGTTGGGGCCCCTCCATCGGCTGCCGGAGCACCAGCGGATGAAGTGCTGTTTGATGGACTTCAGCATATACAAGCTGCGGATGCTCTGCGTATCGGATGCATGCCGAATGGTCCACAGGGCAGTCTGGTGCCCCAGTTTCCAGAGGATATTGGCAATTCCCTATTTCCGGCTCTTCCAGCAGGGCAACGCGAGAAAGCTATTGAGGGGCTGGTCGGAGGCATCTGCACCGCACGTAATTCACAAGGTACTTCATTGTTACCGGTGCGCGCGCACTTGTTCTTCCGTAATCTTCAGGGCCTTTGGGCCTGTTCTAATCCGCAATGCAGCGCAGCGCCCACCCGCACAACTTCTTGCCCGACAGGGCAGCTTCACTACGCGCCGATCTTAACATGCGCTTGCGGGTCGAGAGTTGTTGAGCTTCTCTACTGTGAAGCATGCGGCGAGGTCTTTCTGGGAGGCTACCGTTCTTCGTCAGGCCTCAACCCTAACGAATGGTTCTTGAGCCCAGATCACCCTGATTTGGAGGCGTCGCCAGAAATAGCTTCGCTTGACCGTAACTATGCCAGTTACGCAGTGTTTTGGCCTGCTCCGAATGGAATGCAACCTGTGACGCAGCAATGGAGTCAGGACACAGTACAACGCGAGTGGCAGGCTGCGCATTTTGTACCGGCGGAAGGACGAGTGGCGCACGGCGGCAATCCCCAAGCCGTGCGTGGCTACTTGTACCGAGTACGGCAAATGCATGCGCCTGGCGGAAATATTCTCGATTCTACGCCGCAAGGCATCGCGGAGAGCGCGTCACGCGCCTATCCCTCCCGCTGTCCGCGCTGCGACACGAATTGGGCGCGCCGCGGAATTGGCTCTCCGGTGCGGACGCAGCGCACGGGTTTTCAAAAACTCGCGCAAGTCCTTTCGGATGCTTTGTTGCGAGATATCGGAAGCGAGAATCCAGATGGGAGAAAGCTGGTTGTCTTTTCTGATAGCCGCCAGGATGCGGCAAAGCTCTCGGCTGGGATGCGGTTCTCGCATTATCTTGATTCCTTGCGCCAGGCTCTGGCGACCGGAATGAAAAATCTAGGGGCGGGACCGCTGGCCTTCATAGCGCAGTTGAACGGACAGGCTCTCACGCAATCTGAGCAGGCCATAGCGAACGTCTACACCGCGAACCACCCCGCTGAAGCATTTTCGTTGTCTATGGCAAATGGGACCATGGCAAACCAGCCATCTCCCGCTATGCCTTCTCTCACCAATCAAGAAATGGCGCACCAGATTCAGCTTCGTGCACTCCACGGACCTCATCCGATCGCCCAGCTTGCCATTGCCGTTTCTGCACAGTTGCTTATGCAAGGCATGAACCCAGGAGGTTATACCCAAGACGTCCTCTGGACTAATGTCGCGGCCCGTTCAGGCCCCTGGCGAGATCTCTACAATTGGCCGGCGACCGCGGCCCCAAGCCTTAAAGCGACTTTAACCGCTGACCAACAATTGCATCGTGACCGGATCAGAACTGAATCTTTGACGGAACTAATGGATGTGGTTTTCGCGTCTGGCCAGCGGAATCTTGAATCTCTCTATATCGCCTTTGCAACGGTTGACCGTTTGGCGTATCCGCCGCCGAGCATTGATATCCAAGAGACTGCCGACGGCGTGATACGCATTCTCGGCACCCGTAAGCGACTCTCATCGCACAGCGCAACTTCCCAGCACAATACCCCCGCTTATGTGCGAAATTACATCCGCGAGGTGGCAAACAACCGTGGCTTAAGTCCGGCGGCTCATGAGGCCGATGTCCTAGGTTATTTGACGGCTTCAGGCGTGCTCGTTCAATCCGTGCTGCAATCAGAGGCGTTGTGCTTGCAGAGTGCCCTCAATCAGTTTTACGAGTGTCCCCAATGCCGCCGAATCCATCTGCATCCGGCAGGTGGTATTTGTACGGATTGCCTCAGTGGGCTCGGGGCGGGCCAAGCACTGACGCCGGGACATCTCGCGGCAGACTACTACAGCTATCTCGCAACACATTCGGATGAGCTATTCCGCCTGAATTGTGAAGAACTAACCGGGCAAACAAACAAGTCGGATGGAAAAACACGCCAGAGGTTATTTCAAGACATTCTCTTGCCGAACACGGAGAACCCGCGGACCGATCCGATTGATCTGTTGAGCGTAACGACCACAATGGAAGCCGGCGTCGATATCGGCGGACTGTTGGCGGTGATGATGGCCAATATGCCGCCGATGCGCTTCAATTATCAGCAGAGAGTCGGTCGCGCCGGACGGCGAGGCGCCGGGCTCTCGGTCGCTCTCACGCTGTGCCGGGGACGCAGCCACGATGATTACTATTTTCAGCGTCCGCAGCGTATCACCGCGGATCCTCCGCCACAGCCTTATGTCGATGTCGAACGCGAAGAGATTATCAAACGAGTGCTCGCCAAAGAGATTCTGAGAGAAGCCTTTCAGGCATTGAACCTGTTCGGAGCACAACCGGCCGACAGCGTTCACGGCGAATTCGGAAGCACCGCGCAATGGAGCCAGCCGATTCCGCCGCCGCAGTCTGGCGGAGCACCAGGCGCGAGCCCGGAGCAACAGGTAGCGGCATGGATTCAGAATAATCAGAATGCGCTTGCGCACACAATTGACGTCTTGCTCGCATACACGCATCCGAATCTTGCCGCACGGCGCCAGCAGCTTATCGATTTTGTTAATCAAGATCTGATCGTGGAGATTACGGCAGCAGCCAACGATCCGACACTGACGCAAGATGCTTTGAGCGAGCGCTTGGCAAATACGGGATTGCTGCCGATGTTTGGATTCCCAACCCGTGTGAGATATTTGTTTCACAAGCGGCCAACATCCGGCTATGACTGGCCGCCGGAAGAGGGGGTTGTCGACCGCGATTTAGATATAGCGATCAGTCAGTTTGCGCCGGGCGCAGAAACCGTCAAAGACGGATTGGTTCATACGTCGGTTGGCGTCGTGAAATACCGACCACAAGGCAACATGGTCGTCCAAGAACCCAATCCTCTAGGGCCTCCACGCTTGATTGGATTCTGTGGAAACTGCCAAGCGGTTGATGTTCAGCCAGCTCCCGGTACGGTCTCTTGCCCGGTGTGTTTAACACCCGCCCAACCCCAAACGGGATATGAGATCATTCAGCTTTCTCAGCCGCTCGGGTTCCGAACCTGGTTTAACAGCGACCGTGATTTTGATGGTGTTTTCGAATGGACGCCGCGAGCATCGCGGCCCAAAATGGGAGCAACTATTCAACCGCTGGCGCCAAGAGCGAATTTCGGCGTCTGGTCTGATCAGGAGACCGTGTTCGTCGTGAACGACAACGCGGGCAGGGGCTTCGACTTCTTCCGAGTGAACGGAGAAGATACTTGGATTACGCGCGAGGCTCTGGCTCAAATTGGTGTCAACAATCCCCCGATCAACCTCGGCAGCGGCCCCGATCGCCGTGCTCTCGCGTCCATTAAGCCGACTGACGTACTCGTACTTGGTATACATACCTCGCCGCAAGGGATTATCGACACCCCGCTCGATGTGAATTGCCGCGCTGCTCTCTATTCGTTTGGTTTTATGATGCGGCGGGCCGCAGCCGCTGAGGTGCTGGACATTGACGAGCGTGAACTCAAGGTCGGGCTTCGTGTCCTGCGTAACCTTAATGGTCAAGTAAGAGGCGAGATATTCATTTCGGACAGTCTCGAGAATGGTGCCGGCTACAGCTCACATTTGGGAACACCAGACGAGGCTGAGAACCTTTTGAGGATCGTCGCAGGACAAGGCAACTTAGATTTTTATGGGCCGATCGTAGCCCCGGCGCACGCCAGTACATGTCAGACTTCTTGCCCGGACTGCCTGCGCGATTTTTCGAATCTCGCTTATCACAATATTTTGGATTGGCGTCTTGGACTCGATCTCGCGCGGCTCGCTCTGAATGCGAATGCGCCGATCGATTTTGCGGTTTCTTACTGGGAAGATCTGGTGGCGCCGGTCGGTTCACCCGCTCAAGCTTACGTCGCCTCGCGACCGCATTGGCAGTTCCTCGCATATGCCGGGGTGCCAGCCGGGCGCCGCGGCAATCACGTGGAATTCCTAGTTCATCCGCTGTGGAACACGGATTTGAACAATCTGTTTCCGCAGCTTGCCGTGGCCCGCACTCAGGCCATCGCCGCGGGAGCAACCGATATTAAATTCAGATCGATATTCGACGCTTTGCGACGCCCTTTCTGACGACATCAGTGACTGCAAATACATAGCTTACTTGGCGTACTATGTGTTTGCTTGTTGGGTTCACCGGGGTGGTGTATTGTGGTGAAGAAAAGACGGGAATATGACCGTGAAGCAAAAGCGCAGAATCGGGAAGACGGGCGGCAATCCGGGAACGGCGGTGCGTGCGTCGATCAGTTTTCCACCGGATGTCTACGAAAGTCTTGAGATCATAGCCAAAGAAAAGAAGGTCTCCTTGGCCTGGGTCGTCAGAGAGGCGGCGGAACGGTATATCGGAGAAAAATGGCCATTGTTCAGCCGCAAGGCGGGGGAACGGTAATGAGAAAGAACAGCGTTCAACCGATATTGGTGATGCCTCGGAATTCCGATAGCCGCGCTGCGGCAGAACACTCCCGGGCATCGCTCAACACAATCGATCTATTCTGTGGGGCTGGCGGCATTACCGAAGGATTCCGCGAAGCAGGCTATACGTGTTTGTACGGTAATGACTGCTCGCCAGAAGCTGTGGACACGTTTTCGCTCAACCATCCCGACTCCTGGGCCGACAACTGCGACATCGAGGACGTTGATCCTGCGATGGTACGAAAGCGGTTGGGTTTGAAAAAGGGTGTTCTCGACGTTCTTGTGGGCGGTCCGCCGTGCCAGGGTTTCTCGATCAACGCGCCGGAGAGGTTTCTGAGCGATCCTCGAAACAAGCTGTTCAAGGATTACCTGCGGTTTCTTGAAGAGTTCGAGCCCAAGGCTTTTCTCTTCGAGAACGTGCCGGGACTTTTATCTCTCGGCGACGGCAAAGTCTTCCGCCAAATCCTGCGCGAGTTCGACGAGCATGGATATCATGTCACAGCGAAAATCCTCTTTGCGGCGCATTACGGCGTGCCGCAGGAGAGGTGGAGGCTGATACTTCTCGGTTCGCGTACATCGGTAATCGCTCCGCCGGCACCAACACACTACGCTACCGGGCGTGCAAATTTTCGCAGCGGCGGAACAATGACATTCCAGCTCACAGATGCCGACAAAAAGCAGCTCTTACCCGCTGTGACGGTCGGCGAAGCGATAGGCGATCTTCCGCGCCTTGAGATGGGAGAGGGGTCGGAGATCGTCGGCTATACGACCGAACCGCAAAGCGAATACGGCCGGATGATGCGAAATCCGGAAGGAGTAACGTTCAATCACTTCGCCGCGAAGCTGGCAAAGCAGAACATCGAGCGCATGAAGCATGTGAAGCCTGGCGGTTCGTGGCGGGACATTCCCCATGGGCTGTTGCCCAAGGGGATGCAGCGGGCACGGAAATCAGACCACACAAAACGCTACGGCCGGCTGCGGAATGACGGCCTCGCGGGCACAGTGATGACAAAATGCGATCCGCATTGGGGCACGGTCTTTCTGCCCGATCAGGAGCGGTCGTTAACTGTGCGCGAGGCGGCGCGGTTTCAGTCCTTCCCTGACACATACAAGTTTCTCGGGCCGCGCGTTTCGCAATACGAACAGGTCGGTAATGCCGTTCCGGTCCTGATGGCGAAGGCAATTGCACAGCAAATTCGGGAGCATCTTGCTGGCGAGAAGGAAGATCCGGTCGCGTTTCTGGAGTCTCATGGCTAGCCGGATTGTCGAATTCTTTGGTTTCGATCCCCAGGACGGCTCGCCTGCTGCAAGAGAAGCACGCGCCAGCCTTCAGTGTCCTTTTCTCGGTCGGCAATGCGTCAAGGCATTGAGCGACGGCTTGGTCAGTGGTGCCTGCACGCTCAAGCCAACTAACGCCGGACCCGTGATCTGTTGCCCGATCCGGCTCTATGCGAAGAATTACGAGATCCTTCGCGATGTCGCCAGTGTCGCGTTCGGTCCCGCCATTCCGCTTCTGTCCGCAAGTGCCATCACCGGGGAAACAGGAGAGTGCATTGCCGTTTTCGGAAAGGGATGGGGAAAAGAGCTAAGGCTACCCACGCGCGGAAAAAGCGGAGCGTATTTCGTGGATTGGGTGCTAGCACATTTGGGTGCCACGGGCGAGTTGATAAAATTCGTCGCCGTCGAGGTGCAGTCGATTGATACGACCGGGAACTATCGTGCAGAACGCGCAAAGTATCTGCGGGAGGAACCTTTCGCTGGAAAGAGTACGGCTGGGTTCAACTGGGAGAACGTGAACAAGCGAATTCTTCCACAGATCATCTACAAAGGCCACGTGCTGCGCCAAGAGCCGCTGTGCCAGAAGGGGCTGTTCTTCGTTTGTCCGACACCGGTCTATAACAGGATCAGTGAGCGCCTCGGCGGCGGTCTTCGGCCTTATCCGATACAGCCCGGCTCCCTCACGATCATGTGGTATGACATCGGCGCTCCGGCTGAAGCTGGCTCACAGCGGGACCTTGTGAGCGTGGGACAATTCACTACCACGATTGACCAGGTCGCATTAGCCTTCACTGCACCCAACAATCTTCCGCCGCCCCAAGTATACGAAGACGCGATCCGTACCTCCCTGGAGCAAAGATGAATGGACCGCAGCGCCAATATGCGGGCAATCCGCAGCCAGGGCATGAAGCCAGAAATGGCGGTGCGGAGCCTCATTCATAAGCTCGGCTACCGCTTCCGGCTGCATGGCAAGGGGTTTCCTGGCAAACCTGATTTGGTGTTCGCATCTCGCCGGAAAGTAGTTTTTGTTCATGGATGTTTTTGGCACGCACACGGCTGCAGCACTGCACACATTCCAAAATCCAATCAGCACTACTGGATTCCGAAGCTTGAGCGAAATGCCGCCCGTGATGCTAAGAACATCGAGCGCCTATCACAATTGGGCTGGCAGGCACTGATCATATGGGAATGTGAGACGAAGGACGAAGCAGCACTTGCTAAACGTCTAAAGGCATTTCTCGATTAATAGGTGAGCGTACGAGGAAATGCTGAAAAGGTCATGGGTGGCGGCATCAGCGGTCCGTAGTAGCCCTATCTGGATCGAAATGTGTTGGGGAGATTCATGTCAATTCCTCCAGTCGGTGCGTTAGAAATCTCTTCCGCAATGGTTCGCTTTGACCGAAAGTTACGTCCGTTGCCTCAGCGGGAAAGCGGGTAAGGAGATAGCAGCCGTCAAAAGTGCGCCCATATCACATCGGTAAACATATATTGGCATATTGATTAATCGCGCAGGCATGCCATTGGGATCGGCCTTAATTTGCGTCCTACCTGCCCTGAAATTTCCCCGGGGGGCTCACTACGTCATCCAGTACACATCGACTCATTCCGGGAGATCACACGGTGGATGCGGGATAAAAGTCCGTTTCCCAATACTGGCCGCCCCCCACAAGTCTCTATCTGCAGCAGCGATGACTGCTCATGTAAGTAGTGAGAACTCGACGCGACGAGGCATCCTCGTGCACGTACCATCAAGCAAATACGCTTCCATATAGTTGATTATAAATAATTTATATTGAGACGCGCCGGACCGTATTTTTTTCTATGAACATCGCAACTAATTTTAAAAATATGAGTCATAATAATAATATGACACAAGAGCCTGCAGTGACGCCCACGATTACTCCGGCACAATGCAAAGCGGCACGCGCCCTACTTGCCTGGAATCAGCAAGAGTTGGCCCAGAGGGCCCAAATTGGGGTGTCGACAATTGCAGACTTTGAACGGGGCAAGCGTACGCCAACTGACAGCAACATTCAGGCCATGGTCAACGCTTTTCTCGCCAGCGGTGTCAGCTTCGTAGACGGCGGGGTCCAAAGTGCTCCGTCCACCATTAACCCCACCTTGCCGGCCAACGTCGGTTCGCCGCGATTGATTGAAGCCACTGACCTCGACCAATGGGCAGACCAGAACGATGGCAAGCAATACTTTCCGGAACTGATCAGTCGGCTAATTCTGGCGAGCGTTGGGTATGTACCACGTCAGTTCATCTTTCGCTCGGGTGACAGCACGCAGCAACCAGGTTGGGACGGCATCTGTGAGCAGGACGGAAATGCAAGCCTTCCATGGTTACCGGTAGGCGTCTCGGGCTGGGAGTTCACTGCGCAGGCCAAAGGGCTTCGCAAGAAAGCCAACGATGACTACGAAACCAGAGAGGAAGATTCGCTGGGCCTCATCCCGCCCGAGACAACCTTCGTATTTGCAACACCAAGACGCTGGGGACCAGGCAAAAAGTGGGCAGATGAAAAGAAAGCCAAGAAATTCTGGAAGGACGTCATCGTTATCGACGCTGATGACCTTGTCCATTGGATCGATCAGTACCCACAGGTACAGCAGTGGCTCGGAGCACGCTTACGCAAGGTAGTTCCAAATACCAATGCGCTATCTCAGTTCTGGTCACAATGGCGTCTTTCCACGGAACGCCCTATGACGCCGGAACTGGTCTTCGCTGAGCGCGATGACGACGGTACTAAGCTGTTGAAATGGCTTCGTGACGCGCCGTCCATCTTTGAGTTGCAGGCGGACTCTCCAGAAGAAGCCATGGCGTTCCTGTACGCCACAATTGATCGGCTTCCACCTGAGCACGCGAAATTTCAGGAGTCGCGCTGCATCATCGCGTCGACGGCTGACGCAGCCGATACTCTAGGCAAGAGCCCGACGCCCCTCGTGATCTTGATGGAGGCGTCTAAACCTGGTTTCGCAGCCGAGTTGATGCAGAAGGGGCACCATGTACTGATCGCCCACGGCTCACAGGTTGGAACCTCGGACTTGCTGAATTCCCTGTCAAAGCCTACCCCTGAGGTATTTAAGGAGGCCCTCGTAGCGATGGGATTCACGGAGGGCCGAGCCTCATCGCTCACCCGCGACTCTGCACGGAAGCTGACCATCCTGCGCCGCCTCATTCCATCGACTGCAATCGCATCGCATCCGGATTGGGCTGGTGACGAAACTGGGAAACTTCTTCTACCTCTTCTGCTCGCCGGCGCGTGGGACACGAGCTCAGAGGGTGACAAGAAGGTTCTGGAGATTCTGTCAGGCAAAGCTTTCGCGGACCTCGAAGCGCTCTTCCCCGGCTGGGCAGCCGTGGGCGATACTCCACTTCGGCATGCTGGCACGACCTGGAAGCTCGCCTCCCCGTTCGACGCGTGGTTCCGCCTGGCTCACCTGCTCAGCAAGAGTGAACTCGAACGCTTTGTTGATGCCGCTCAGCAAGTGCTGGGCGAAAAAGATCCCCGATTCAATATGGAGTCGGGTGAACGCTGGTTTGCCGGTATCCGGGGTAGGATTCCGCAATACTCCTCGTGGCTGAAATCTGGAATTACGGAAACACTGCTGTTGCTCGCGATGTATGGCAAGCAGATAACTGCCGTCCCCTCCGCGAATCGCTACGCTGATCGTGTCGTCAGCGATTTGCTGAATGGAGCTGACAGGAGCCGTTGGTGGTCGATCTCGGATGAACTCCGTGTGTTGGCCGAGGTTTCGCCTGACGCTTTCATGACGGCGGTGGAAGCCAGTCTCGCAGAACCGGATCAGCCGGTGATGGAACTATTCAAAGAAGATGCAGGTCCTGTCATGGGCCGGGCATATCACAGCAATTTGCTCTGGGCCTTGGAGACCTTGGCCTGGAGCACAAGCCACCTTTCACGAGCAGCCGAACTTCTCGCCCGGCTTGCAACGCTTGATCCAGGGGGGCACTGGGCAAATCGTCCTGCGGCTTCGCTACGATCAATCTTTCTAATGTGGCTGCCGCAGACATATGCAACGCTCGAACAGAGACTCAAAATCATCGAACGGCTCCTCAAGGTGGAACCGAAGGCAACCTGGGATCTTATCCTCGAGATTCTGCCTAAGACCTATGACACGGGCAGCGCCAACCCCAAGCCGCGGTGGCGAGATTTCTCCGAAGACAAGACCGAACCCGTGACATATGGCTTAATCGATCGTGGAACACGTGCACTCACCGCGCTGCTCATCGCAAATGCAGGAGTCGATCCAGAGCGTTGGGTTGGATTCATCGATCATCTCGGTTCACTGCCTCCCGATATCCGAGATTCGGCATGGCCGAAGCTCTCTGCTTCCGCTGAGGAATTTACCAAAGATGAGGACCGCATCAAGATCTGGGCTGCACTTCGCCGATTCATCAGCCACCATCGTTCGTTCCCGGCCGCAGATTGGGCGCTTCCCGTTCAGGAAATCGATCGAGTAGAACGCATTTATGAACAGTTTTCGCCTGCAGACCCGATACTGAAGCTCAGTTGGATCTTCGGTAACGGAGTACCTCTTCTGAGCGGGCGCAACGGCGACAATTGGAGTCAGCGCGATAACGGGCTGACGGATCTTCGGAAGCGAGCTGTCGAATCACTGATCCGTGACCACGGAATGAATTCTCTTTACCGCCTGATCGAGCTCGCGGAGAATCCGTTCCAAGTTGGACTCGCCTACGGATTGATCGCCAGATCCAAGTCCGAGGCGGACAAATTGCTGCTTGATACGCTCGATAGTGCCGCGCCGGCTAGCCGCGGATTTGTTAAGGGACTTGCTGCAGCTCGTTTTCATGACGAAGGAGAAGAATGGTCGCGCAAGGCTCTGGCGACCGCGGTCAAGAACGGGCTGCCGGAAGCCGCCGTCGTTGAATTGCTGCTGGCACTCCCTTCACAGCGGAGCACTTGGGATTCAGCCGCGACGTTGGGAGACCGTATCAACGCGCTGTATTGGAAGGACGCCATGTTCTTCGTTCACAACCAAAGTGCTGAAGACTTGGAATACGCGATCAACCAGATGGTAGCCGTTGACCGAGCGCCCGAAGTCATCGAAGGGGTTGGCGGCGATTCCTCTGCCATTAGTCCTGGCACGATTCTTTGCGTCCTAAGGGAAGCTATAGGAGACCCGTTGCCGACCGGAGGCAACGCTGCAGTCATGTTCCAGTGGGGCGTTGCGCGCCTGTTCACCCGGCTCGACGGAGAAAGGACTGTGAGCGACGATGAAATCGCAGAGTTGGAGTGGTTATATCTTGCACTCTTGGAGCACTCCGAGCGGCCCGCGAAGATGCTTCATCGCCTCATGTCGTCGCAGCCTCAGTTCTTTGTCGAAGTGCTTTCAGTAGTTTTTCGCGCTTCGTCGAAAGACGCCTCGCCGGACTACACACCCACCCAGCAGGAAAAAGCTGTTGCCTCCCAGGCATGGCGACTGCTGGAGTCTTGGAAGAAGCTGCCTGGCGAAGATAAGGGGGAAATCGATGCCGATATTCTCAGGGAGTGGGTTGAAGAAGCACATCGTTTAGCTGTCCAAGCAGAACGAGGTGCAATCGGCGACGAATATATCGGAAAACTGCTCTCGCACTCGCCGGTTGGAAAAGATGGCGTCTGGCCGCATCCTGCAGTGCGCGACGTCATTGAAACAATGCGGAACTCCAAACTGGAAACTGGAGTCATCGTCGGCGTTCACAACAACCGAGGGGTTACCTCAAGAGGAATGCGTGATGGTGGTCAACAAGAGCGTAGTCTGGCGGCTAATTACAATCGCTGGGCAGAGGAAACAAAGCTCGAGTATCCGCACACCTCCGCGATGCTGCGCGAAATTGCCCGTAGCTATGAAGATCATGCGCGCACTTTTGATGACGAAGCAGAGCGAAATGATTGGCGATACTGAGGCATGACAAGCGAACTGAACCGATCGCATCGCTTCGTGATTCAGTGGCACGCTCAGCTCTATCCTGCAAAGCAGATTATTGCGCCCGCAGTCGGCATCCCGGTTAAATCTTTTTGCGGTGGACCTGAGTCGAATGGTTAGCCTTCTGAAGGAAATTGGAGACGACTGCGGGCAAACTTCTCCGCGCTCGGCCAATCAGGCGAAACGTACAGGCCTTGCGGCGCGGCGCTTTGGATCTCGGTAACGACGAAAAACGAGCGCAAGTTCGGATTAAACCGAACGTCTTCGCGCGCGGAGTCCATGAGTTCATCCCAAAGGAAATCGATGCGCGCCGGATCGGTGACAGAGGGAAGATCCACGGAATCATAGTTCTGATCGATTTCCAGCGAATTCCATAGCGCTGATTGCGCCTCGTCGTCCATTTCTTCGAAAACTTCGCGGGCGTATGCTGGGTCGTACGTGTCAAGGGCGGAGTAAAAAGGAACCACTTTGGCGGAGCAAAAGGGAGCCAGTAAAGGGTTGAGAGCTGGCTTTTCGGGGCGGCAGGGGCGCTGGAGCGTAGCGGAAGCGACCC
>JAJZAL010000098.1 GCA_021799405.1 Acidobacteriota bacterium | reverse complement strand
TGCCGACCAGGCGAAGAAGAGCATTCCCCACTACCTCACGCATCACCCCAATCTCGAAGCCTGGCTCAACCGCCACGTGATGATTGCCGTGACTACCATGATGTGGACGGCCGAAGTAATGGGCTACGATACGGCTCCCATGGAAGGCTACGAGCAGGACAAAGTGGCAGAAGTCCTCAAATTGCCCCTCAGTTATCGCGTCGTGGCGTTGCTGGGGCTCGGCCACCGCAAGGGCGCGGACAAATATTTTGGCGGGCGGTTCAAGCCCTCGCGGCTGATATTTGACGATGAATACGGCAAGCCGCTCAATTTCGAATGAAACGTGAATATCCCGAGGCGCCGATTGTCGGAGTGGGCGCGGTCATTGTCCACCAGGGCCGCGTTCTGCTGATCGAGCGTGGGCAGGAGCCGCTCAAGGGCGAGTGGTCGCTGCCCGGCGGCGCGCTCGAACTCGGCGAATCGCTCGAAGAGGGCGTGGTGCGCGAGGTCGAGGAAGAAACGGGATTAGAGGTCACCCCGCTGACCATTGTGGATGTTTTCGATCGCATCTCCCTCGATGAAGAAGGCCGCGTGCGCTACCACTACTTGCTGGTGGATTTCCTGTGCCATTTGAGCGAGGAACAGAGCGCCGATGGCGTCGTTTGCGCAAGCGACGCGGTGCGCGCGCGCTGGGCCGGCCCGGACGAACTGGACGGCGTGCAGGATTTTACCGTGAACGTCATCCGCAAGGCGCTTACGATGGACCAGAAGACTGAGTGCAGGGAATGAGCAAGGGGCCGGATGGCTTCAGGCAGCCGCATTACCCGAAGGACGGCAGTTACTCCGGCCGATAGGCCCGCGATACTGTCTCGATGTAAATATCATCCGGCGTCATATCAATGATATCTCCCGGAATATCTTGACAAAGATAAGTAACGTAGATATATATTTGTTCTGCACGATTTACACTGCCTGTCTTCGCTCCGAATTCCTGGCCGGATGGAAATCGGTAAGACGGAAGATTGAGGCGTTCTTCGTATTGCGCACACTTTGAGCGCTTTCATCGTCGGCCGGCCGAGTACGCCGTGTTGAACTGGGAAGATCACCCTGCTGTCCGGCCCCCCCATGGAGGGTAAAATGCGTCGTGCCTTGGTTTGGTCTTTAATGACGGCGATAATTGGGATTATCGGCTCAGTTACCTGTTTTGCTCAATACACAGAATCTGTCAGCGCAACTTTGAACAATGTCACGGTGCCGAATCAGCCCGTCACGGAGAATGTAACAGTTTCCAATCAGGCGTCTTATGCCATGGTTCAGAACGGTCAGGACTCCCTGGACCAGAGCAACGGATATATTTCTTTTCAATTCCCATCCGGCGTTCGCGCGTTGGGCACGGCAACCGGTGTTGGAAGCTGTTACGCCCCGGCTACAATGACTCAGAACGAAACGCAAAACGCCACATTCTCTTACACTTACAATCCGCAGATCTCCGGGCAGCAGGGTTTGACAGTAACTGCGACCGTCACCTGTAATTTGACAGCTGCGGCGGAGATTGCGCCACTGTATAAGGTAGTGTCTATTCTTTACGACCCGCCGGGCAACGATAGCTCGAACGGCTTCGCGGATGGTGTTACGGGCGGAGATACTTCATCGATCACTAATAACTTTGGAACCTCCGACAGCGTTAGCTTTACCCAGACAGACAAGACGCCAGGTAACTTCACCATGACACACGGTGTCACGATAGGCTGGGGGCAAACGGAAGGAGATTCCCAATCATTCTCGTCTACGCTTACCGTAACCTCCGGCAATCAACTGCATTCGACAAGCCAAAATATCGACCACACTCAGGACCAGATTTTCGTGCTCCTGAACCCAGCAGTCTATTTGTACAAGACCGGACCGAACTCGGCCCTGTACACGCCTTCGTTCTATCTCACTAGCGGCGAACAAGTGTACGGCGATGTGATGAACAGCAACGTCTATGCTTTTCAGAATCCATCTCAGATGGGTACATTGTACCTTGAGCCTCAGCAGTTGGCCTTCGGAACCTATCCAGGATTCGAGCATATATGCGCCAACGCTCTACCTCCTGCCCAATGTACCAATGCCAATGCCTGTGGTTGCCTGCCAAGTGATTTCGCCACTATCGTGGCGCAAGACCCTATGGTTGGAATCAATCAGACCGTCGCTCCAACGTCGGTCAATAATAACCGCTTCGTCAGCTTGGGGCAGTCTCTTACATTGGAGGGACCGCAACAGAGCGGCTCTGGTCCTGTGACTGAATCGTACTCCATCGATGATTCGAATATGCAGAGCACAACGGAGTCACAGAAGCAGGACTACAGCGTAGGATTTGTGTCAGGGTTCGGATGGAACTCCCCCACCTTTCTCGGCTTTGGAACAGGCTTTTCGATAAATAACAAGCAATCGTTTGAGTGGTCTCAGACGCAGAGCTCTGGGATATTCAACGGCTTGAGCCACACCGCCCAAGTAATTTTGGGGTCGACTAATGTAGGGTGCCTTGAATATGCCAACGTATATGAAGACACCGTTTACCACACATTTGTGTTCGACTTGCAATCCGCGCCTCCATCTCCGTGCCAGTAACTCAAAGGGATGCTGCGGAGAATCGTTCCGCAGCATCCAACAACCTTTTCCTTAGAGGTGAACATCATGAGGAGGCTGCGAATCAATTGCGGAGAGCTGTTGCTGAGCATTGCTATCCTTGCCGCCGGCTGCGGCTCGAATCCAGGCAAGACTCAACCCAATGTACCCCCGAAGACCCCACCCTTCATCGCGATCCAGCCCGCAAGCGTAACTGAGCCGCTCGATCAATCGGCAACTTTTAAAGTGGATGCCCTCGGGTCGCTGCCCCTCACCTATCAGTGGAAAGAAGACGGCGTTGCCATCGCGGGCGCCGCCGGAGCTTCCTACCAGACCGCACCCGTTGCAGCGAGTAACAACGGAGAGGAATTCGCGGTTACGGTGAGTAATTCCGTCGGCAGCGTGACCAGTCAATCGGTAGAGCTGTCCGTTGGCCCACGCTCACCTCTTCCAGGCGATCTTCGCTTTCAGCAGGTGGACGCACCCTCGTGGCAAGATGGCGCGTTGGGCGGAGTCTTCAGCGGCACTTCGTTTCTTGAGACTGCCACCTATCCAAACGCCGTCGGGAGCCCGATCGAACTTGGCTATGGTGTGTGTGTGCCGGGCGTTCAGTATGACTGCGCCTGGCGTTACGTTGCTTCAGCAGTCCCGCCGAACGTAACCGGCCAGAGCGTCACATTCCAGTCTGGAGCATACAGTAGCTTCGACAACGATATCGGTGCCGTACCTGCGTCGAACTCAGTGATCGATTGCCTGGATCTGGAGCCGGCAAACGACAGCTACGCCATGTCGTGGATCACCTCGACCTACGCCAGCGGCTTCCAGATGTACCATTTCGTCGTCAGCCCATCCGATCTGCAATCCGCCGCTTCCCAACAAGGCGCCGAAAGCCGCGTGGTTACGGCTGTTTCCTACGATGATTCGACCGGAAAGGTGCAATTCCTTGATTACAGCTGGACTGGCGATCCCTCCACAGTTTATGACGTAAGCGTGCAGACGGCCAGCTACGGCACGATTGGCGCTGTTGCCGAGAATCTGGCTCAGGCCGGATACATCATCACGGCCTTGGGCGGAAACAACGCCGACGGATTTATTCTCGTGGGAACAAAGGTTAAAGGAGACACGATTCCAAGGCCGATCCTGGTCGAGCCCCCCTATATACCTTCGTCTGATCTGAGCGGATGGGCTCCGCTTGGATTTATCAGCCAGCCGCACACCAGCGAGACGATTTGGATCGATGAAAAATAATGCGAAGTCATGTGAATTCTGGACGGCGTGCAGGATTTTACCGTGAACGTCATCCGCAAGGCGCTTACGATGGACGCGGAGAGCCGCCGTGAAGGTTGAGACCGCGAAAAAGCCGGGCCTGCTTGCCGGGGCAGCGCACTGGATGCGACGGCGCCTGTGGATTTCGGCCAGCGCGGGCGGATTTGTAGCGGTCGTGGTTGCATTTGCAGCCTATGGCGTCCTGTATCCGTTGCGGCTGGCCAACGAGGCGGTAAACCTGCGGTTGGCGATGGATGGAATTCACAGCCATTACGTCGTCGTCAACGGCTACCGCATTCACTATTACGAGGGAGGGCCCGCGGCGACGCCGCATAGGCCGCCGGTGGTGCTGGTGCACGGGTTGGGCGGGTACGCCGAGCAATGGGCCGGGCTGATGGTGCAGCTGGCGGCTGCGCATCGGCGCGTCTACGCCATGGACCTGCTCGGGTATGGCGACTCTGCGAAGCCGAAGGACGCCAGTTATTCGATTCCGCAGGAAGCCGGGATGGTCGAGGGATTTCTGCGAGCCAGGGGCATTGGCGACTATGACCTTGGCGGATGGTCGATGGGCGGCTGGGTGGCTTTGCAGGTGGCGCTCGATCAGAACCACGCCAGTCCGGCCCGCGTGCGGCGGTTGATGCTCTTTGACAGCGCGGGGCTGAAGTACCAGCTGGACTGGAACCCCAATCTCTTTGTGCCCGACACTCCCGCCAAACTGCATGCGCTCGACAAGCTGCTCTTTCCGCAGCCGCCCGTGCTGCCGGGATTTGTGACGCGGGCCGTGGTGCGTGAAGCCTTGCGCGAGGGATGGGTCATTCACCGCAGCATGAATTCGATGCTGACCGGCTTGGACATCGAGGACGGCAAGCTGGGCCAGTTGAAAATGCCGGTGCTCATTGTCTGGGGCAGCGAGGACCACATCATTCCGTTAAGCGTGGGCGAGCGCATGCATGCCGAAATACCCCAGTCCGAACTCGAGGTCTTCGATGGCTGCGGGCATCTTGGGCCGGTCCAGTGCGCCGGACGCATCGGGCCGAGGATGATCGAGTTTCTCGACGCGCATCCGCCGCAGGCAGCTGGACAGGAGACTTACTAGCTACTCGGCGCCCTTCCACACATAGCCGTCCGGCTGGGGCAGGCCGATGTGCGCGAGGACTCGGCAGACAAACTGCCGGGCCATCTCCGCTGAGTCGATGGGCTTGTTGTAAAAGCTGGGGATGACGGGGAAGATGGTGGCTCCGGCGTCGGCGGCGAGCGTCATGTTGCGCAGGTGGATTTTGTTGAAGGGCGTTTCGCGCACGCAGAGAATGAGCGGGCGGCGCTCCTTCAGGCAGACGTCGGCCGCGCGCTCGATCAGGTTTTGCGCCATGCCGTTGGCGACGCCCGCCAGCGTGCCCATGCTGCACGGCAGCACGATCATTCCATTCGATGGATAGCTGCCGCTGGCGATGGCCGCCCCGATGTCGTTCTCAGGATGCGGAACGATCTTGGACGACGGATGCCCCAGCAGCTTCTCCACGAGCCCGTTGCGGCCGCCCAGGCCCATTTCTTCGGCCAGCACGCGCAGCGAGTTCTCGCTGACAGTAAAGTGAACTCGGGCGACTCGCGCGTCGGCGTCAAGTAGGCGCAGTAGCATCTGGCCGAAGACAGATCCGCTGGCGCCGGTCATCGCGACGGTCAGGTTCCACCCGGATTCACGCTGCATCTCGCTGGTCGAGCCCATGTGAACCTATTCGATGCCCAGGACGCGCTCGAAGATGGCGTCCACGTTGCCAAGCTGGCGGTTGAGGTCGAAGGTATGCGCGAGCTTCTCCGGGCTCAACTTCGACGTGATGTCAGGATCGGCGGCCACAAGTTCCCGGAACACCAGGTCGTTATTCCACGCATTCATGGCATGGCGCTGGACGAGCCGGTAGGCATCCTCGCGCAGCATCCCCGCCTCGGCCAGGTCGAGCAGGAGCTGCCCGCTGAAGATCAGTCCGCCCGTGCTTTCCAGATTCTTCTGCATGCGCTCCGGGTAGACGAGCAGCTTCTCAATCAGGTTCGTCGTCTTGGCAAGCAGGTAGTCGGTGAGGATCGTCGAGTCCGGGAAAATCACGCGCTCGACCGACGAATGCGAGATGTCGCGCTCGTGCCACAGGGCCACATTTTCATACGCTGCCTGCGCGTTGGAGCGCACCACGCGGGCCAGGCCGCAGATCTGCTCGCTGATGATCGGGTTCTTCTTGTGCGGCATCGCCGACGAGCCCTTCTGGTTGGGCGAGAAATACTCCGATGCCTCCCGTACCTCCGTGCGCTGCAGATGGCGGACCTCGGTGGCCATTTTGTCGAGCGTGGCGCACACGATTGCCAGCGTCGAAATGTATTGCGCGTGACGGTCGCGCTGAATCACCTGCGTGGCGATGGGCGCGGGCTTGAGGCCCAGGCGCCCGCAGATGCGCTCCTCGTGATGCGGGCTGAGATGGCCAAAGGTGCCCACCGCGCCCGAGAGCTTGCCGACGCGCATGTTTTCAGCGGCGGCGTCAAAGCGGACCAGGTTCCGCTGCATCTCCGCGTACCAGTTCAGCAGCTTCAGGCCAAAGGTGGTGGGCTCGGCGTGGATGCCGTGCGTGCGCCCGATGCAGGGCGTGTGCTTGAACTCCAGCGCGCGGGCCTTCAACACGCCAAGCAGTCCCAGCAGGTCCTCGCGCAGGATCGCCGAGGCGGCTTTCACCTGCAGCGCCTGCGCGGTGTCCACCACGTCGTTCGAGGTAAGTCCGTAGTGCAGCCAGCGCGATTCGGGACCGATATTCTCCGCAACCGCGGTCGTGAAGGCGATCACGTCGTGGCGAACCTCCGCCTCGATCTCCTGAATGCGCTGCACTGAGAATTTGGCCCGGTCGCGGATGGCATACGCCGCCTCCATCGGGACGATGCCGTCTTCGGCCAGCGTGAGGCTGGCGGCGGTTTCCACTTCAAGCCAGAACTCGTACTTGCTCTGGTCCGTCCAGATCTGGCCCATCTTCGGCCGGGTATAGCGCGCGATCAATTCGTCTCTCCTCTGAAAGCAAAGCCTTATTCTATCGTTTACGCATCTCAACGGTTTTACCTTATCGTGAGAAACGAAAGGATGTGTCGATGCCAGAAGAAGTCGTCACCATCGCAGAGTTCAACGAGTCGCTGGAAGCGGAGATGGCCAAAATGCGGATCGAGTCGGCGGGGATTGAGGTGTTTTTGTCCGGTGAAAATGCGCGCATCATGGAGCCTGGCCTTGGGCCGCTACAGTTGCAGGTGAAGGCGGCCGATGAGGAAGACGCGCGGGCGATTCTGGCAGATCCTGGCGAGCCGACCGATGAGGAAGCCGAGGCCGCCGGAGAGCAGCAGTAGCGCCCGCTCAACCCGGCGTCTGCGGCAGGTGTTTCCACACGGTGGCCAGCTCTGTGGCGCTCAGCGCCTCGGCCCGCGCGGCTGGCGCAATCCCTGCGGCGTGGAGTGCGGCGGCAATTTCAGGCGGTTGCCATCCGGCGGCGCGCAGGTTGTTCGCGAGCGTCTTGCGCTTCTGCGCGAAACAATGCCGCAGAAAGCCTTCGAACGGCGCGGGGTCAACTCCCAGTTCCGCGTAGCGCGGCGCAAAGCTCCAGCGCAGAACCGTCGAGTAAACCTCCGGCGGCGGCGAAAAGGCCTCCGGAGGCAGCGTCAGCAGCTTTTCCATGCGCCCATGCAGTTGCACGGTCACCGTCAGCAGCCCGTAGTCGCGCGAACCGGGCTCGGCGGCCACGCGGTCTGCGACTTCGCGCTGCACCATCAGCACCGCGCGCTCGATTGCCCCCTCGTGCGCAACCAGGTGCAGCAGAATCTCAGACGTGATGTAGTAGGGTAGGTTGCCCACCACCAGAAGCTTTTCACCCTCCGGCGCCAGTGCAGACAGGTCCACGCGCAGCACGTCAGCCTCGAGGATCTCCACATGGCTCTGCGACGCGAAGCGCTGCCGCAGGCGCGGGGCCAGCTCGCGGTCCAGCTCAATGGCGATCAGGTGCCCGGCGCGCGCCGCCAGCAGTTCGGTGATGGCGCCTTTGCCCGGACCAATTTCAACCACCGTCCGCCCGGCAAGGTCACCGAGTGCATCCACGATGCTGCGGCAGGCCATGGGGCTCGCGAGGAAGTTCTGGCCGAGCTTCGGTTTGTTTTGCGCTGGAATGGCGATTCTCCTTGGATTCCGCGTCATCATTAGATTAGCCTCTCCGCATTTCGGTGACTGGCACTCCGGGGCACTGCCAATCCCAGGCCAGGCTGGGGTCTTTTGCCTTCGGTATGCTGTTGCGTCAGGCGGATGCGAATTCTTTCGAGGAGCGAGCGATGACACAAACCATGCGGCACATTGCTGTTGATCACCCGGGCGGGCCAGAGGTCATGCACCTTGCCGAAAGTCCTCTGCCGTCAGTGGGCGAGCGGGACGTGCGCATTCGTGTGCAGGCGGCGGGCGTCAATCGTGCAGACCTGATGCAGCGGGCAGGGAAGTATCCTCCTCCGCCGGATGCCTCGCCGATTCTCGGCCTCGAAGTCGCCGGAGAAATCGCGGAGGTGGGGGCAGCCGTCGCGGAGTGGCGGGTGGGCGATGCGGTTTGCTCCCTCACCCATGGCGGCGGCTACGCCGAATACGTGGCTGTCCCCGCGGCCCATTGCCTGCCGGTGCCAAAGACATTCTCCATGGTCGAGGCAGCCGCTTTGCCCGAGGCTGCCATGACGGTGTGGAGCAACGTCTTCGAGGCGGCGCGACTGGCGCCCGGCGAATCGCTCCTGGTCCATGGCGGTGCCAGCGGCGTAGGCAGTTGCGCGGTGCAGTACGGCGTGGCGCTGGGCCATCGTGTCTATGCCACGGCCGGCGGAGAAACCAAGTGCGCGGCGGTGCGGCAGCTCGGGGCAGAAGCCATCGATTATCGCGCCGAAGACTTCGTCAACGTCGTCCTCGCGGCGACCGCGCAGCGCGGCGTCGACGTGATTCTCGACATGGTCGGCGGCGACTACATCGGGCGCGATCTCCAGGCACTGGCCATGGACGGCCGCATTTCGCTGATTGCTACGCAGGGTGGCCGCCAGGCTGAGATTGACCTGGCGTTGCTCATGCGCAAGCGCGCCGTGCTCACCGGATCCCATCTGCGCCCGCGCACGCTCGAACAGAAAGCCGCCATTGTCGCGGCCCTGCGGGAGAAAATCTGGCCGCTCTACGACAACGGCCAGATTCGGCCCGTGATTCATGCCGTCTTTCCGTTGTATGACGCCGCAGGCGCGCATCGCGAACTCCAGGCAGGTCGGCACATCGGCAAGCTGATCCTCACCGTGGACTGAACAGCAAGTGGCAAAATCACGGCGCTGTCACCGCCTTGTCATCAAAAATGCAATAGACTCATAACTTCGGGGACCCTCTGAGTCGCCAGAGCATCCTAATCGGAAGAGTCCAGGAGCAGATTCGCTCATGCATATTGTCTTTGTCGCCTCAGAATGTGTGCCCTATGCCAAGACCGGTGGGCTCGCCGACGTCGTAGGCGCGCTGCCGCAGGAGGTCGCGAACCTCGGCCACAAAGTAACGGTTTACATCCCCTATTACCGCCAGGTCGCGGCCAAAATGGCGGAAAAGAACTACGCCATTCCCAGCATCACGATTCCTTATCAGTACTACAACCGCTTTGCCGGCATCGTGGACGGCGGCGAACGCGACGGGGTGCGCTACTACTTTGTCGAGTGCGCCGAACTCTTTGATCGCGAATACCTCTACGGCACGCAGGCAGGCGAATATCCAGATAACTGGGAGCGCTTCGGACTCTTCGCACGCGCCGTCCTGGAGGCAACCAAGCAGCTCGGCGTGCCCGACGTGTTTCATGTGCACGACTGGCAGAGCTCAATGGTTCCGGTGTATCTGCGCACCACTTACACATTCGATCCCGTCCTGCGAAACGTGGGCACCCTGCTCACCATCCACAATGCCGGCTACCAGACCTACTATCCGCCGCAGACCATCGAGAAGCTCCTGCTGCCCTGGGACACCTTCACCATGGACCGCCTGGAGCACTTTGACACGCTGAATTTTCTCAAAGGCGGCATCGTCTACTCCGATATCATCACGACCGTGAGCCGCCGTTATGCCAGGGAAATCCAGACGCCGGAGTTCGGCTTCACCCTGGAAGGCGTGCTCCAGCGGCGCGCCGACGACCTGCGCGGCATCGTGAACGGCGTAGACTACGCAAACTGGGATCCCGCGCACGATGGCTACATCGCCGCCCATTACAGCGATGCGAATCTGGACGGCAAGCGCCGTTGCCGAAAGGATCTGCTGCATGCCTTCGGCATCTCGCAGACCTCCGATACCACCCCTGTGCTCAGCATCGTCTCGCGCTTTGCCACGCAGAAGGGCTTCGATCTGCTGGCCGATTCCGCGGAACGCCTGCTGGCGCACGACGTGGCGCTGCTGGTCCTCGGCACCGGTGAGCCCTACTACGAGCGGCTGTTCACTGAAATTGCCGCGCGCTATCCCGGCAAGGTCGTCGTGAAGATCGGCTACGACAACGCGCTGGCCCACAAGATCGAGGCTGGGTCCGATATATTCCTCATGCCTTCCCGCTACGAGCCCTGCGGCCTCAACCAGATTTACAGCATGCGCTACGGCACGGTTCCGGTGGTGCACGCCACCGGCGGGCTCGACGACACCGTCGAATCATGGAACGCAGCGAAGAACAACGGTACCGGATTCAAGTTCCGCCGCTACACCCCCGAGGCTTTGATCCACGCCCTCGAAGAGGCGCTGCGCGTCTTCAAGGACAAGGACGCATGGCAGGCGCTCATGCGCAACGGCATGCAGCAGGATTTCTCATGGAAGAAGCCTGCAAAAGAATACGAGGCGCTCTACAACGAGGTGGCCCGCCGCAGAAGTTAGCAGCGCGATCCAACAACAATGCCTCCCACATCTGCCCGCGATGGGCGAATGTGGGAGGTCATTTTGCTTTGGGGATCAGTGAATCCGGATATCCCCGGAGCCGGTCACGATCCGGACAGTCGGTCCTCCGCCATTAATGTCGCCGGTGATGTGATGATGTCCGATGGTGCCATGCGTACTGATCGACTGGTCGCTGTGCACGCTGCCGGAACCTGTCGTGGCGTTAATGGAGTAGTGAGCGCCATCGGTGTGCAGGGTCACGTCGCCCGAGCCCGTCTTCAGATCCCATCCCGCGGAAGGCGTGCCGCTCACGTCGATGTCGCCCGAGCCGGTTTGCGCTACCAGCAGTCCCTGCACGTTCTTCAGCGTGATGCTGCCCGAACCGGTTTGCGCCTTCACGTCATTGGAGTTGTCAAAGCTGGCGTGGATATCGCCGGAGCCGGTGTGCAGCACGATGTGCCCGCGCAGGCCGTCAGCCTGGATGCTTCCTGAGCCCGTGCCCGCGCGGACAGCGCCGTTGATGTTCGCGATCCGCAGGTCTCCGGAGCCGGATTGAGCGGCCAGTTCCGTGTCGGGGGGAACCGTGATGTCGTAGTCGATGGCGACGTTGTGGGGCGCGTCCCGACCAATATTGATAATGTCGCCGGATTGCTGGATGGGAGGATTGTTTTCAACCCTGCGCACCACATCCGCGGCATTGAACAGGCCCGTGGCGCGAATGTGCGCGATGATGTGCACCGAGCTGGGATCGCCGGGCATCACGTGAATGTACCCCGAGCCGGTGGCCACTCGAACCGTCACCGGGCCGCTCACCTGCAGTGTGCGGTCAAACGACCCATTGGCCGCGCTGCAGGCCGTGGTGGTCATGGCCAGTGCGGCAAATGCCGCACATAGCGTGATCCGGCGCAGACTCCATGCCGTGTGCTTTCTCATTTCCATTCCTTCCTCCTGAAACTGCGCATTCCTATCATGAGCCCGTCCGGGGATGATTTACATGGTGGTCGCATTACTGCTGCAGCACGACAGTCTGGCCTTCCTTCAGCCCGCTCAGGATCTCCGCCTGGCTGCCGTTGGAAATCCCCACCGTGACCGGCACCTTCCGCATTCCGTTCTTGCTGTGCGCGTCGGGCACATCCACGTAGGCCTGCTTGGTGTTGTCGTAGAACAGCGCCTGCTCGGGAACGATCAGCGTGTTCTTGTGTTCGGCTACCTGGATTTCAGCGTTGGCGGTCATCGCCGCCTTGATCTCGTGGCCCGGATTCTCAATCGAGACGCGCACTTCAAAGGTGGTCACGTTGTCTTTGTCCACGCCCATGGGTGCGATCTTGGTGACGTTGCCGTGAAAAATCTTGTTGGGGAAAGACTCGATATGTATCACCGCCGGCTGTCCAAGGTAAACGGACCCAATATCTGCCTCGTCCACCTTGCCCTTGACGTAAACCTTGTCGATGTTGCCGATGGTCATTACTTTGGTCGCCGTCGAGCCCAGCACCAAAATCGAGCTCACCGCGTCGCCTACCTGCACATCGCGTGACAGCACCACGCCGTCAATCGGCGAGACCAGCGTGGTGTAGCTGAGCTGTTCCTGCAACTGCGCCAGGCTGGCCTTCGCCTGCTGCACCTGTGCCTCAGACTGTTTCAGCTTGGCTTCGTCCACTGAGATTTGCGCGCGCGCCACGTTGCGCTTGTTCAGCGCTGCCATGTAGTCGCGCTCCGCGTTGTCATAAGTCTGCTGCGAGACGAGGCCTTCCTGCAGCATCGTCTTGTTGCGCTGCCATGTCTGCCGGTACATCGGCAGATCAGGCGCGGCGGCATTCACGCGGTCTTCGGCGACGTTCGCCTTGGCGGTGGTCACGTTGGCCTCCGCACCGGCAAGATCCGCCTTCTGCGCGGCCACCTGCGCCAGGATCTCCTGCTGATCCAGTTGGGCAAGCTTCTGGCCTTTGACCACATGCTCGTTGGTGTCGACATAGAGCTTCTCGACAATGCCGCTGGCCTTGGATTTCACCTCCACCTGCGTGATGGGATGCACCGGCCCTGTCGCCACGACGCTCTTGATAATGTTGCCTCGCTTGACCGTGGCCAGGCGCGAAGCAGGGATCGCCTTGCCGTGGCTCTCTACGACGGCAGCCGTGCCGATGATCAGAATGAGTACGATGCCCAGCGTGATGCCGGACCATACCCATACTCTGCGCTTCCGTTTTCGCTGCGACGAATTCACCTGTGACTTCCTCCCGGGCTGCCGCCTTCGTTTTCGACAAATAGATACGCACGACGGTGCCCCGCGGTTCCGTAACTTGCACACCCTGTGGAAAGCCCAGAGTTTTGCTCGAGTTTTGCGCCGATCCGCTGCGCTGCAGCATCCTTAGCTCCATGGAATACAGACAGCTTGGACACTCGGGACTGAAGGTTTCCGCACTCAGTTTTGGCGGGGGAACCTTTGGCGGCAGCGGCGAATTTTTCAGCGCATGGGGCAACCAGCAGGCAGAGGAAGCACGACGCCTGCTGGCAATCTGCCAGGATGCGGGCGTGAACCTGGTCGACGTGGCCAATATCTACTCCCACGGACTCGCCGAAGAAGTTCTCGGCAAGGCGCTGGAGGGCCAGCGTGACAAATGGCTGATCTCTACCAAGGCAACCTTCCCCATGGGAAAGGGGCCAAACGAGATGGGCTCATCGCGCTATCACCTGATACAGCAATGCGATGCGAGCCTGAAGCGCCTCGGCACCGATTACATCGACATCTACCACATGCACGGTTTCGACGCGACCACGCCCATCGACGAAACACTGGATGCCCTCAATACGCTGGTGCACGCCGGCAAGGTGCGCTACATTGCCTGCTCCAATTTCTCCGGCTGGCACCTCATGAAATCCCTGTCCATCTCTGAGCGCTACGGCTGGGCGCGGTACGTCGCGCACCAGGTCTACTACTCGCTCGTGGGCCGCGAGTACGAGTGGGAACTGATGCCCATCGGTATCGCCGAAAACGTGGGTGCGCTCATCTGGAGTCCGCTGGGCTGGGGACGTCTGACCGGCAAAATCCGGCGCGGGCAGCCGCTGCCCGAAACAAGCCGCCTCCATAAGACAGCCGGCTATGGGCCTCCGGTGGAAGACGAATATCTCTACCGCGTAGTAGACGCCATGGAGGAAGTCGCGAAGGAAACCGGCAAGACCATTCCGCAGATTGCTCTCAACTGGCTGCTACAGCGGCCCACCGTGGCCAGCGCCATCATCGGCGCGCGCAACGAGGAACAACTCAAGCAGAACCTCGGCGCCGTCGGCTGGAACCTCACCCCCGCGCAGATGGAGAAGTTGGACCGTGCCAGCGAGCAGACGCCGATCTACCCCTACTGGCACCAGCGCCAGTTTGCCGAACGCAATCCGCCTCCGGTACCCACCTACAAGGATCAGGAGCAATTGGGCTGAGAAGGGAACTCAAGGCAAAAAAAGAGCGGCTGGGGAAGTCCGGGGTGACTCAATACTCCCCAGCCGCATTGTTTTAGGAGAAAGCTTTATCGCCCCGGCTCTTTCACCTTGACCATCACCAGAGCATTGGGCTCCAGCGTCAGGTCGAGGTTGCCGTCAACAATCTTGCGTTCCGTCGGCGGCGGCAGGGCGCTTTCCTTGTTCAGCTCGGCCACCTGTCTCATCGTTGGGTACTGCGGGCTGCCCATCTTCTTGTAAAGCGCGAGCGTGTTGCCGTGCTGGTCGTCCACGCGGCTCACCGTGGCCGTGGCTCCCGCGGGCAAACCGGTAAAGTGGAGCGTGATGTGCTTGGTGGGTCCGTCAACAACGCCCCCCGGCCCCACATCCACGAGATTCCAGACCGCAATGGCCAGCGTTCCGTTCTTGGTGCGGGTCACGATGGCGTCCTTTGACGGATTGGCGAGTCGCACATCCCCAAGCTGGTGCAGCAGGCTGAAGTCGTAGTAGCTCGGCTTCTTGATGCCGTCTTCGGCAATCAGGCCAAAGTGGCCGTTGAAGGGATAAGCGATGGGCCCACCCTCTTCAAAGTCGTCGTCCGTAAAGGTCCAGAACGACATCATCTTCACCTTGCCGTCGCATTGCCGGATGGTATTTGCAACCGCCGGACCTACAAATGTAGTGTCGCGATCCTGGTAATGGCCCTGCACGTTCCACTCGGTCCAGAACAGCGGCAGGTGCGGCATGGGCGAGGCGGCAATTTGCCCGTCCACCTTCTCGATCGCCTTGCACACGCGCTCATCCATGGGAATGTGCTGGTGAGTGTGGAAAAGATTCCAGACCGTGTCATCGGCGTAGCCGTGCGTCGAGACGAAATCCACCGGCACGTTGTGGGCGTGCATGTAGTCAAGAAACTGCGGAACCCACGAGGCGGCTGCCGTGGCCGGTCCGCCAACGCGCAGGCGCGGGCTTACGCTCTTCAGCGCGCGCGCCGTGTGCGCATACAGCTCAAAGTAGCTCTGCTGGCGGGGAATACCGCCCCAGAAGTCGATGTTCGGCTCGTTCCACACTTCGAAGTACCACTGCGAGACTTCGTTGATCCCGTAACGGTTCACCAGGTGCTGCGCGAAGGCCCGGATCAGGTCATCCCATTTCTTCCAGCTCTTCGGCGGCGATACATTGGGGTGGTACCAGAAGACATGCAGATCGTAAGGGTTGAAAGCGAGCTGCTTCGGCATGAAGCTGATTTCCACCATCGGGCGCACGCCATTCTTCAGCAGGCCGTCGTAAATGTGGTCCACCAGTTGGAAGTTGTAGACCGCATTGCCGTGCTGGTCTTCGCTGTATACGCCGTTGCCGTCATCCAGAATCCCGTGGAAGCGCACGTAGTCGAAGTCGGTGACTTTCTTCACACTGCGCAGATCGCGCCGGTAGTCCGCGCGCAGGGTCATGTTGGCGTGCGGCGAGCCGAACATCTCTTCCCAGAAGTGCGGAAACGGCGTGGCCGGAGCGTGGGTGTTGATGTTGATCTGCTCCTGCACCCCGCTCTGTGCCAGGGCGGGTGTGGCCAGCGCCAGCGTCATCGCGGCGGCCATCCCGGCTCTCCATCGAAACTTCATGCTGCGTTTCTCCTTGAATGTTTGGGTGACGCGGCGGCATCGCTGCTCCGCGGCTCTTTTATCTCCAGCAACATTTGTAATCGCATCGGGCTGGTTTGTGCAATCGATTGTGCAAAAGGAAAATGCAAAACTCGGAACCTGGCCATTCACGCGTCTGCGTGGTTGGTCACGGTTTTCGGACTGCCGCCGCCGGGCTTCCCCACCGGGCCAGGCGCACTCTCAGCGTGGTATAGTCAAAAGCGTTGCGGGCATTGTGCGGAGACGCTGTCAGCTCCGTTGAAGGCCGCACAATCACACCAAAGTACAGTTCGAGGTTCCCATGTCCGGCCATTCCAAATGGGCGACAATCAAGCACAAAAAAGGCGCACTCGACGCCAAGCGCGGCAAGATCTTCACCCGGCTCATCAAGGAAATCACCATTGCCGCGCGCGCCGGTGGCGATCCGGACGGCAATCCCCGCCTGCGTACGGCCGTCGCCGCGGCCAAGGCGGAGAACATGCCCGCCGACAACATCAAGCGCGCCATTCAGCGCGGCACCGGCGAACTGCCCGGCGCTGTTTACGAAGAGATCACCTTTGAGGGCTATGGTCCCGGCGGCGTCGCCGTCATTGTGGAAGCCACAACCGACAACCGCAATCGCGCCGTCAGCGAAATCCGCCACGCCTTCTCAAAGAATGGCGGCAACCTCGGCGAGCCCAACTCGGTGAAGTTCATGTTCCAGAAGAAGGGACTCATCGCCATCGCCAAAGAAAAGGCCGACGAAGAGAAGCTGATGAACATTGTGCTCGAAGCCGGCGGCGATGACCTCAGCGACGAAGGCGATTCCTGGGAGATCCTCACCGAGCCGCAGGCCTTTGATGCCGTGGCGCAGGCAGTGCGCGACGCGGGTATCGAACCTGACGTGGCCGAGGTGACCATGATCGCTTCGACCTACACCAAGCTCGAAGGCACGACTGCAAATCAGATGATGCGATTGCTCGAAGCGCTCGAAGATCATGACGACGTCCAGAACGTCTACTCGAACTTCGACATGGATTCACAACAGGTAGAAGAGATTGCCGGCTAGAGCTGGCGTCATAAAATAAATCAGATGGCCGCCCGCCAGGCGGCCTTTGTTTTGGAGCATTTTCACTTCAACGCTATGCAGGTGACGATTGTCGAATGAGATCTTTCTTTGCGGAAAGATCACCTGTGGAATCGCTGGACGGCGAGCACCCGAAGTGAAAATACTTTGGCCGCGAGGATAACCGACAGGATGAATCGACTGATTGCCTTTTTGGGCATTGCTTTCCTCGGCACGGCGATAGGTGCCTCTGCCGCAGCTCAACCTCTCAAAGCGACCGTGGGCCCACCGCCCAATACGCCCGAGAAGACACTTGCTTCCTATCCGTGGGAAATTGGCCCGTTTTTTCAGGGTGGCGTAGGAGAGGGCAACCGCGACACCTTTCACTTCCTGGCCGCGGGCGTCAAAATCGGCAAGATCGTGAATCACCCGGCTCTGGGCAGCATCTTCCGAGGCCGATTCGAGTACGACATTGAGATCATGCCCTACTGGCAGGCCTTCACTCCCAAACCCGGCCTGCAGCCTTATCCGGTGCTGCCGCAGACGAATCCTCCGCAATATGTACTGGAGCCGACCGGCGGAGGCATCTTCACCGGCGTGAGCATTACCCCGATCATCCTCCGCTGGGACCTGATGCCGCACGGACGCTGGGAACCCTGGGTCCAGGGCGGCGGCGGCCTGATCTATACAACGCACAAATTTCCAC
>JAJZAL010000097.1 GCA_021799405.1 Acidobacteriota bacterium | reverse complement strand
ACCTGCCCACCGCGCGTGGATTTGACGCGTTCTTTGGCGTGCCCTACAGCGTTGACATGAACCCGCTGCCACTGCTGCGAGACGAGACCGTGCTCGAAGCGAACACCGACCGAACCATCTTGACGCCGCGCTATACCAGCGAAGCCGTTAAGTACATCGAGGAGAGCAACGGCGATCCGTTCTTCCTCTATATGGCATTCTCTTATCCACATGATCCTCCGATGGGCTCGCCGCGGTTCCATGACAAGACCGGTTTCGGCAACCAGGGTGACTGCATTGCGGAGATCGACTGGAGCGTGGGCGAAGTGCTGCAGGCGCTGGAGCGCAAGGGGCTCACCTCCGACACGCTGGTCATCTTCACCAGCGACCATGGCCCGTGGTACCAGGGCAGTCCGGGGTTGCTGCGCGGGCGCAAGGCAACCTCCTTTGAGGGCGGATTCCGTGTGCCCTTCATCGCGAGGTGGCCGGGCACGCTCGATGCGGACAAGGTGCGCAAAGAGTGGGTTTCCGCACTCGATGTGCTACCCACGCTGGCGGCCATCTGTAATTTGCCGCTGCCCGCGAAGCCTCTGGATGGCATCAACATGGAGGGCGTTCTCTACGGCCACGGAACTATGCCGGAGCGCAAACCGCTGCTCTACTTTTGCGCTATGGGCAACGGCGGGTTGGATGTGCACTGCATTCGCAAGGAGCACTGGAAGCTGCGTGTCGCGCAGGGCATCGAGGGTGAAATTTACCTGAACGACCGCACCACTGGAGCGCGCTCCAGCGCCTGGCTGCGGGTGCCGGAGCTCTACAACGTGGAGTTGGACATGGCCGAGAGCTACGACGTGGCGCATCTGCATCCGGAGATCGTGCACGAGCTGATGGCAAGCCTGGAAGAGCAGATGCCAAGCTTTCCGCCCAACGTGGTGGCGGAGTACACGGCGCTCAAGCAGCGCAAGGGTGACTGGAGCACGCCCGCGGGTGCTTCGCCGCGGCCAGATCACGAAAAGATTCCACCAACCTCGTATACCCCGCCATATCGGCAAGCGCCCTAGACCGGGTCAGAAGCCGCCGGCGAAGGCTTCAACTTCGCCGGCGCCAGAAGCAACGCAATCCGATGCGGCAATCTTTCTCAGAGATGCAGACGCGTTTGCAGCCCGGTCCTCGGAGAGTTCGAGCAGGCGGAACATTACGGGAGAAAATGCATCGGCAAAAGCAGGCGGAATTTGCGGTGTGCATTCACCGGAAGGTTCCCGGGCCAGTCTTTCTCGCGAGGGGTGAGTTTGGGTTACCATTTCGAACAAGAGTCAAGGTGATCTCCGCTAGGGGTGTGGACTGAGAGAGAGCAATGACTCATCAGCCAAAGTGGGGCGTAGCGGTGACGCCTGAGGCAAAACTCAATCAGCGGATGAAAGTTCCGAAAATGGGGAGCATCACGAAGGTGAAGACCTCTCGCGTTGGACGATGGATCAAAAGGTCATCCCTTCCAGATGGCCAGCAGATCCACGAGCGACGTTTTTTCCTCACCATGCTGGGCGCAGCCGGGGCCACGCTTGCGTTCCAGCGGCCCCTGTTCGGCGTGAACGGAGCAGTAGATGCGCAATCGACGCCTCCGCAGCTTCACATTCCTGTCTTTCGTTCCCGCGACCCGCGAATGGTCACCTTTGCGGACCACGTGTTCCATGACTGCATTCAAGGCAGAATCAGATCGCCAGAACCACCACTGCGCCACGCCTGGTTGATCCCGGGCGGCGTATACGTAGGGCAATGGGTGTGGGATACAACGTTTCTGACCGATTTGATCGCCATCGCGCCGGAAAATGCGGAATTGATCCGTGGCGTGTATGACAACTTTTGGGACTTTCAGAAGCGCTGGAACGCGGCAAAGCCCGAGTATGCGCACGGCATGATTGCAAATTTCATCGCGCCAAACAGCGGACCGCCCGGTTTCTCCGGTAAGGATTGGTTGCACTTTCCGGCGTATTCTCAAGCACCACTTCTCGCCTGGGGAGTTGAGCGGGTCTACAGAAGAAATGGCGATCTATCGCTGGTGCGCTGCGCACTCGCTCCTCTTGAGGCTTTTCACGATTGGTACTGGCGTGAACGCGACCTTGACGACATCGGCCTGGTTACTGTGGGCTCTTATGACGGGAAGATTCAGGACGCGCGGTACGAAACCTACGACAACGAAGTCGATTTAGATTCGCTGCAACTGACTACGAACCCGAAGCGGCCCCAAGGGCCAGACAATGGCCCCTGGTACGGTGACATATACATCCCGGCAAACACGGCTTATCTCTTGCTCTCAGAGATGAGCCTCATCCGGCTGGCGCAGGCAGCAGGCGACAGCGAAACTGCCATGCGAAGACGCCCATTTGTACGGAGGGGCATCGAAGCCATGCGCCGTTACATGTGGGATCACGAGCAAGGCTGCTTTCTTGCCGTCCGGCGCCAGAATCTCCAGAAGGTTGCTACCGCTACCGTAGGTGGAATGGTGCCATTGTGCGCACAGATACCGACCAGGCAACAAGCGGCTCGTATGGCGCAGACGCTCGCTGGCCACAACTGGAATACACCCATTCCAGTTCCAACTGTGGACGCCCTCAGCAGCCAGTACAGAAGCAACAGCTTCTGGCGCGGAGATATGTGGCCCGCGCCTGCATACCAGGTTGTCAGCGGCTTGGCGTCGTACGGGCATCGAAAACTTGCAGGAGAATTCTCCGGCCGCATCCTTGAGAATGCTCTCAAGGTCGGGATCAGCGAACACTATGACTCTCAAACCGGAGAGCCACTGGGAGTTCGCAATCTGGGCATGTCGGGAGTTCTCCTTACGATGGCTCTCGGAGGATTCAACCCTCAATTTGCAATCCATGTGGGATCACAGAAAATGTAGCTCCGCACTGCGAACAACTGCATTGAGGATGATTGATGATGAAGAATCAAACCAGCACGATGATGCTCGTTCCCTGTTAAGCCGGATAAGTATGAATCAGCTCACTGAGGAGGTCGTATCCCATCCAGGCCAACCGGCATGAAGAATGGGACTTTGACGGTTCCTCGAAGGCCGGCAAGACCTTTATGAGTTCCGAGCTTTTGCGCTGGGAGATCGAGGTTGTTTGATCGATCGTCCTGCACTGCAGAGCATAATCAAGCCAAAGCAGTTATCATGCGACGCCGTTCTTCGTGCCTGTTTGCAGGATAAGCAGGAATAGGCAACTGAAACGCCCGACAATCGGCGCACCAAGATCGCTCATCAAGGCAATGAGCGGCTAACACGGTATATTGATCCTGCCCTTGAGATGCGACACATCCGCTCGGATGCGCAACGCAGCATCATTTCGATGTTGCGTTGTCAATGCTAATCAAGCGTCTGGCTGGCAAAATTCCGGGTTCTGGTGATTCCGGAAGAAGGATGCATATACGCTGCCGATTGTTCGTCAACACGGGGAGGGTTGGGGTTCGCCAAGGTGGACCTTTCAAGAGTCCTCGCCATGCCCCATTCACCGCGCTTTCCGCGGCCTGCGCCCTCCCCTACGGCGCCGTGGCCGCCGGGAGCCATACCGGGAATTGACACGCGGCGACCGCAAAATGTAATCTACCCCGCCTGGAGAGGTTTGCCGGTAATCCCTATGGTTGGATTAGTCAATTACGCGAAGGAACCTTACTCGGTGGAGCTTCGCGAGGTACCGCTTCCCGAGATTGGCGAGGATGACGTCCTGTTAAAGGTGCACTCCGCATCTATTTGCGGTAGCGACGTGCACCAATACACGGGCAAGCATGGCTGGAAGGTGAACTATCCCGTCGTTCTGGGCCACGAGTTTTCCGGCTCGGTCGCGAAGGCGGGTAGCCGCGTTACCGGGTTCAAAGAGGGCGACCGTGTGGTGAGCGAAACCGCAGCGCATCTGCCTCCCGATTCGCCGCTGATGCGCCGCGGGCTCTACAACCTCGAGCCGAAGCGGCTCGGCTTCGGCTATGGAGTTAACGGAGCGATGGCGCCGTTTGTCAAAGTTCCGGCGCGCTGCCTTCATCACGTGCCGGCCGCGTTGCCGTTGGAGAAGGCGGCCCTGACCGAGCCTTGCTGCGTGGCCTACAATGCCGTCTGCGTACACTCCCACATTCGGCCGGGAGACACGGTTGCGGTGATCGGTCCGGGGCCCATCGGCCTGCTCTGCGCGGCGATGGCGAAGCTCTCCGGCGCGGGCCATCTCATCGTCATTGGCACAGCCGCCGACGCGAAGCGGCTTGCGGTGGCACAGCAGATGGGCGCGGATACGACGCTCGGCGCGCAGGGCGAAGATGTCGCCGAGTGGGTCAGGAGCTTCGGCGACGGCTACGGACTCGACCTGGTCATCGACGCCGCGGGTGTCTCAGCCTCGCTCAAACTGGCGCTTGAAGTCGTCCGCCCGGCAGGCCATATCACCAAGGTAGGCTGGGGCCCTCAGCCGCTGGGCTTTTCGCTCGATCCGCTGGTGCAGAAGGCCGTCACATTGCAGGGCAGCTTCTCACACAACTGGCCCATCTGGGAGAAGGTGCTTACGCTGCTCGCCAGCGGCAGGATCAATCTCGATCCGATCATCGACCGGGTCGCGCCGCTGAGCGAGTGGCGCGATGCCTTTGACGCGATGCACTCCGGCGCAATCGTGAAAGGCGTTCTGCAGCCATGACGGAGCCGCTCAACTCCGGAGGGCCGCGTCTCAAGGACAAAGTCATCCTGGTGACCGGCTCGACCACCGGCATCGGCGAAGGCATGGCACGGATCTTCGCGCGTGAAGGCGCCCGGGTCATGGTCCACGGCAGGCGTAAAGATGCCGCGGAAAAACTGGTGGCCGAAATCGGCAACGGCGCGTCCTTCGTCATCGGCGCGCTCGAAGATCCCGAGGTTCCCGCCCGGCTCATCGCCGCAACCGTCGCGCACTTCGGGCGAATTGACTGCCTGGTCAATAATGCCGCGGTGATGACCCGCGGCGGCATTCTGGAAACGGATGTGAAGACCTGGGACCGAACGGTCGCCATCAACCTGAAGGCTCCGTACCTGCTGATCCAGGCCGCATTCCCTCACTTCCGCAAGCAGGGCGGCGGGCGCGTGCTTAACATCGGCTCGACCAACGGCTATTGCGGCGAGCGGACGCAGTTCGTTTACTCCGTCTGCAAGGGCGGCCTGATGACGCTCACGCGCAACCTGGCGGACGCGCACGGAGCCGAGGGGATCCGGGTGAACCACCTCAACGTGGACTGGACGCTCACGCCAAATGAATATGTGTTGAAGATGACGGAAGGCCTGCCGGAAGGCTGGCCTACGCGGGTGCCGAAGACCTTCGCCCCTTCCGGCCGCCTGCTCTCGCCGGAGGATGTGGCCTGGGCCGCGGTGTACTTCCTTTCTGACGAGGCGGTTCTGATCAACGGCGCGATCCTCGATGTATCGCAATACCCGGTTATCGGGCGAAATCCGGTAAAGGAAGTCTCTTGAAATCTCAAGCCAAGCCCCGGTTGGCCGCCTTTCCCAAGTGCTTCATGGACCAGTTGTGCGTCGACCGCACAATGACGGTCTTCGATTGGATCGAGCTTGCCACCACACTCGGCGTCGATGGACTGGAGTTTTACTCCGGCTTCCTGGAAGATGACGAAGCCTTTCTCCATCGCGTGCGGTTGGCGCTCGAAGAGCACAACCTGGCCATGCCGATGCTCTGCTGCTCGCCGGACTTTACCCAGCCGGACCCGCTGCTGCTCAAAAAGGAGATCGAGCGCGAAAAGCGCATGATCGAGATCACCGCATTCTTCGGCGGGCGTTTCTGTCGCGTCCTCTCCGGCCAGCGGCGGCCCGGCCTCACCCGCGAGCAAGGCGTTGCCCAGGTCGTGCGCGTCATCAGCGAATTGCTGCCTTTTGCCGAGCAGAGCGGCATCGTGCTGAGCATGGAGAACCACTATAAGGACAATTACTGGACCTATCCGGAATTTGCACAAAAGATGGATGTGTTTCTGGAAATCGTGGAGCGGATTCCGTCGCCGTGGTTTGGCGTGAACTACGATCCATCCAACGCGATTCTCGCCGGCGAGGATCCGCTGGAGCTGCTGGATCGGGTGAAGCTTCGTGTGGTTTCGATGCATGCAAGCGACCGCTACTTGAAGTACGGCACCATCGAGGACCTGCGCAAGGAAGAGGACTCGTTCGGCTACGCCAAACGCCTGTCCCATGGCGTGATCGGAAAGGGAATGAACGACTACGACAGGATCTTCTCCGTGCTGCGTTCGGTTGGGTTCGACTCGTGGATCTCCATTGAAGATGGCGTGAACGGAATGGAGGAGCTGCGCGAATCAGCGCAATTTCTCAGGGCAAAAATCGACCGCCATTTTGGCATCTAAGGTGCGTGACGATGCATACCATTGTTCAAATTTCGCTCGATTTAACCTCCATCCCCGAAGCTCTCGAAACCGCGGCCCTCGCCATGAGCGCGGGCGTGGATTGGCTGGAGGCGGGAACGCCGCTCATCATCGCCGAAGGCATGAATGGCGTCCGCGCACTGCGCGCCGAGTTTCCCGGCGTGCCCATTGTTGCCGACCTGAAAACAATGGACGGCGGCTGGCTGGAGGCCGAGCTGATGGCGAAGGCCGGGGCGACGCACGTAGTGGTGATGGAGCGCGCGCATCCTGAGACCATCAAGATGGCGGTGAAGGCGGGACAGGACTTCGGCATTGCCGTGATGGGAGACAACCTGGGAGCCGAGGACAAGATTGCCGCCGCCAGGCGCCTGGAGGATTACGGCTGCGACTTTGTCATCCACCATATCGGCTACGACGAGCGTCGGGGCCTTGCCGCGGCAGGCAAGCCCTGCCCCACGCCGCTCGACCAATTGCGCGAGGTGGTCGCGGCGGTGAGCGTTCCCGTGCAGGCGGTCGGCGGTCTTTCCGTGGAGCAGGCGATCCGCACGCCGGAGTACGGCGCGCCGCTGGTAGTGCTGGGCGCGCCGCTGACGATTGACGCCGATGCTTTCAAGACCGCCTCAGGCAACCTCAAAGACAGTCTCCGGTTGATTTGCGATAAAGTTCACGCCTATCGCATCTGATCCGCTCTCAGCGGTTCAGATGCTGATGCCGACTTTATAGCGCGGCCACAGCGGACGCATGGCGGCATGGTTCACCGTTGGCTCGCCGTCGCACTCCACTTCGATGACTGTCGCCGGCTGATCCGGCGCCACCAGCGGCAGGCCGGTGAATCGAACGCTGAATTCATCCTGGGTGAAGTCGACCTTCTGGCCGGTCTTGAGCAGCCGGGCCGAGAGCACTTTGGGCTTGAGGCCGCCGATGGCGACTACCACCTCCGGCTGGTAGAAGCTCAGCCACTCCGCCGCCGGCGTGTGGCCGGGCCAGAAGTGCTGATGGATGTACAGCGTGTTGCCGCGGCGCGTGTAGTTGCAATTCACATTCCCGCCGGCGTTGCAGCGATCAGTGCCATAGAAAGCCTTGCCATTGGTGTCGAGCCACCGGCCCACCTCTTCCAGCACCGCGATGGTTTGTGGCGGAATCGAACCATCCGGCTCCGGTCCAATGTTGAGCAGATAATTGCCGCCTCCCTTTGACACTGTGGCCAGATTATCGACAATCTCCTTCGGCGTCTTCCAGGCATCGTCGCCGCGGTTGAAGCCCCAGCTATCGTTGAGCGTCATGCAGGTCTCCCATGCGCGACCCGCTTCTGAAGCGGTGATGTGTTGCTCCGGCGTGGAGAAGTCGCCGGGCAGGCCGTTGCGGTTGTTCACAATAATCTCCGGCTGCAGCTCGAAGACCATCTGGTTCATCTTCTCTGACTCCCACTCTTCGGGGGTGAGTGGCCAATCCACGTCGTACCAGAGGACGTCGATCTTGCCGTAGTTGGTCATCAGCTCGCGGATGAGGCCGTGCGTGTAGTCAACGAAGCGGCGCCGCGCAGCCTCGTCGGTCTTGCACTTGGCGCCGTCGGGATGGTGCCAGTCCATCAGCGAGTAATAGAAGCCCACGCGCAGCCCTTCGGCGCGCGCCGCCTCAACGTACTCGCGCACCAGATCGCGGCCCGGACCCTGCTGCATGGCGTTGTAGTCGGTGAGTCGGGAGTCCCAGTTGCAAAAGCCTTCATGGTGTTTGGTGGTCATCACCATGTACTTCTGCCCGGCGCGTTTGGCAAGTTGGGCCCACTCGCGGGCGGCGTTGGGCCGGGGCTTGAAGTGCTTGGCCAGGATTTCGTATTGCGGAATGGGAACACCCTCGACCTCCTTGGCCCATTCGTGCTGCCCGATCACGCTGTAAAGCCCCCAGTGGATGAACATGCCGAACTTGGCCTCGTGCCACCACTGCATCCGCTGGGCGCGCGTGGCGGCCTGCCTTTCGTCGGCGGGTGTTGTGCCGGACTGCGCTCCGGCGGCCTGCGCCGCGGGTAAACTCAATCCTTCTGACTTGGCCGCAGCCATGGCCATCGCGCCTGCCGCGCCAAATTGCTTCAAGAACGACCGCCTCGTGCTCTCGTTCCAATTCATCGTTTTCTCCTTATCTTCATCGTTTACTCCGCGATCCAGACGAAGAATCTTTCGCGTTAGAAAATATAGCAGGACGCACCCATGCCGAGGCAGAGTTTCGGAAGAAGGGAAGGCGATCTTCTAATTGGGCGAGGGTCTTTCGATGTGATCGACGACGATGACATCGACAGGCGCCTTGGCAGGGACGAGCTGCAGGCCAAGCTGCTCCTGAAGCGCGGCGAAGATCGACGGCCCGGAGTCGGCCGTCTCCGGCATCCCATCCGGAGTCCATTTGAGGGTGAAGTCGTATTTGCCGCTCAGGCCGGTCTTGTTGACAATGAAGCGACCTACCGCCCCTGACAAACTGAATATAAACTGTCAATCCCGATCCCCTTGCCGCCAAGCCGCCCGCCGCCCATGGTCCAGTAGGAGCTTACATTTGCAGGCGACTCCTTGATTTTGAGACCGCCTTTGGCGATCACCAGATCGTACACGCGAAGATTTCTGGTTTCATGGTGGACTTTGAGTTGGAAGCGGCCGGCGAGGAGGGCTTGCTCCATGAGCGCCAGTCGACGGCTCCGTTCATTTCGAGGAAGTCTGTTCCAAGCGGCAGCGGTCTCTTCATCCATTTTGGCTTGAATGTCGAAGCGGTCGGAGGTTGCCCATCCAGGAAGGTCAACAAGCTGATCGGGCAGGATGCCGTAAGCGCTCATCATCAGGCTCCAAACGATCGCGCCCCCTGCGTGAAAGCCGTCTGGCGTTGTTCTCCACCACATGCTCTGGGATTTGGAAGGTTTTACCGAAATCACGTCGAATGCAAGTGGCTTGCCGCCCTCATCCTTTGCCGCGGGCGCGCCTCCCTGCCCAAACACCGGCCCCACCATAACCATCAGGCCAGCAGCAAGCAGCAGGGTTTTCCTATGGGATTTCAGCAGACAGGAAACGCGCCTGGCCATCGTGCACCAGCCCTTTCAGAAGCAAACTATGTTATTGCTTTTCTGCCGCCAAATATACCACCACTCCAGCCAGCAGGATCAGCAATCCGCTTCACCGCCCCAGCAGCGCCTTGAGCTGTTGCTCCATTGCATTCAGGTCGGCTTCACCGCTGAACCTGGCCTGAATGATGCCGCGGCGATCAATGAGAAAGGTGAGCGGCAGGCCGAGAACTCCACCGTAGCTCTCGCCCAGCTTGACATCGCCCATGGCGACGGGATAATTCAACTTGAGCTTTTCAACCACCTTGCGCGCCGCCGCCGGGTCGTCGTCCATCGAGATGCCGATGACCTGCAAGCCGCGTGGCCCGTACTGCCGCTGCCACGCCGCGAAACGCGGCATCTCCACCTGGCACGGAGCGCACCACGAGGCCCAGAAGTCCAGCAGCACGACCTTGCCGCGGTAGGCGCGGAGATCAAGTTTGCGGTGGTTGAGGTCGGTGCGCACAAATACGGGCGCCGGCTTGTGCAGCATGGAAGTGGCCGCAGACGCCGGCGGCGCAGCAAGGGCAGCGAGACAAGCGCACACTACCAGCTTCGCGCCAGCGTTGCGGCAAAGAACGCCCCACTGCATTCGCGTCTGTGTCTTCGCGCCCGGAATTCGTCGCAGCATGGCCTTGCTACTGACCCTGCACGACAGGATAGCCCTTGTTGGCCCAGTCAGCGCCGAAGTTGTCGGGAAGGTAAAGTACCTTTACATTCGTGAAGCCCATCTGGCGCAGCCTGGCGTAGGCGGGACCGACGTTCGGGCAGTGGCCCCAGGGGCAGCAGCCGCAGTAAAGCACAATCAGCTTGTTGTGCGGCAGCTTGCTTACCCGGTTCTGCAGATTCTGCAACCCTGAAGGCTCGGCGCCCGGTCCCGCATACTCGGCGCCGGGGATGTGCGCCTCGGCGTAAAGCATGTGGAAGCCGACCTGAAGCACCAGGGGCTTTTGCGCTCCGCGCGCCTGCAGCAGCTTGTGCAAAGTCTCGGGCTGCATGAGTTGCGCCTTGGGAACAGAGTAGGCGCTTCCCGGGCCGGAAGCGGGCTCGCTGGATTGCGCCTGCAAAGCGGAAGAGAAGAGCGTGAAGGAGGCCAGGAAAAGAATGGAAGCGAGAACGGCGGCTGCTCGCGAACGATTCATCATGCAATGTTTCATGGTGAGTCTCCGTAGAGAGTCTAAATCAGCGGGCGTAATCTTCAACCTGGCCGCCCAAATACAAGTAGGGTTTATCATCAAACATGGTGCAGAAAACAGGGTGCGGACCATGAGGCCTGCGCCTTCAGTTTGAAGGCCTGGCGATTTGCAGGTTCACGCAGAGGACTGCAGGCGCGGGGCTATCTTTCGAATATGCGGTTGAACGGCAGGATCCGGGGACGAGATGCGAGCAAAAACGGCAGTAGTGCTGGGCGCCCAGTGGGGTGACGAGGGTAAGGGCAAGATTGTGGATGTGCTGAGCGAGCGGTTCTCCGCCGTGGCGCGTTACGCCGGTGGCCATAACGCCGGCCACACGGTCATCATCGGCGGGCAGCGCTTTGTCCTTCAGCTGATTCCCTGCGGAGTGTTGCGGAAGGGGTGCAAAGCCATCATCGGCAACGGCGTGGTGCTGGATCCGCTGGCCTTTCTGCATGAAGTGGCCCGGCTGCGCGAGCTGGGCGTAGCGGTGGACGGACAGCTCTTCGTCTCAAATCGCGCCCAGGTGATTCTTCCGTATCACCGCATGATTGAGCTGGCGGCCGAAAGTGCGCCGGGACGCAAGAAGATCGGCACCACCAGCCGCGGCATCGGGCCGGCATACGAGGACAAGATGGCGCGCAGCGGGCTGCGCATCGTGGACCTGCTGCATCCGGCGCTCCTCAAGACGCACATCGAGGCGGCTTGCGCGGAAAAGAACGCCATTGCCCGCACTTTGTTCGGCACCGATCCGCTGGACCCAGCCAAAATGTACGAGGAATACGCCGCCGCGGCCGAGCAGGTACGTCCCTTCGTGGCTGACAGCGGACGGCTGCTCAACCAGATTCTTGCCAAGGGCGGCAGCGTGATGTTCGAGGGTGCGCAAGGCACCATGCTCGACATCGATCACGGCACCTACCCGTTTGTCACGTCTTCGTCGGCCACTGCCGGCGGCGCCTGCACCGGAACCGGCGTGGGACCAACGGCCATCGGGACCGTGGTTGCCGTGACCAAGGCGTATGTCACGCGCGTGGGCGAAGGGCCGTTCCCAACCGAGATTCACGAGCCGGTCGGCGACCTGCTGAGGGCGCGCGGCAACGAGTACGGCGCTGTGACCGGCCGCCCGCGGCGCTGCGGCTGGCTCGATATCCCGCTGCTGCGCTACTCGAACCAGATCAACGGCGCTGAGTGGCTGGTGGTGACCAAGCTTGACGTGCTCGATGAGCTGGACGAGATTCCGGTCTGCATTGGTTACGAGATTGACGGTAAAGTGACCGATGAGATCCCGGCGGATGTCCGGGGATTGGGAAGCGTGAAGCCGCGCTATACAACGCTGAAGGGATGGCGCCAGTCCACCGAGGGCATTACCGAGTTTGAAAAACTACCCAAAGCGGCGCAGGATTACCTGCACTTCCAGGAGCGCGAGAGCGGTGCCCGCATCGGCATGGTTTCCACCGGCCCGGAGCGGGACCAGATCGCCGTATTGCCGGAGTTCGCCAAGGCTCTTGAAAGCATGCACGCATAAGGTAAACTTGAGGACACCCTGGGACTCTGCCGCTCAGGCCGAAGGGGAGCCCATTCTATGGTCAGTTTTGTCGTTCGCTTCAGGTTTGATCCCGAAGATCGCGCTGCTATCGCTGAATCCCTGCGTCTGCTCACCGCCGCTTCGCGCCTTGAGCCAGGATGCGTCACCTATATCCCCCATGTGCTCCAGGATGATCCTGGCACGGTCGTCATCTATGAGCAATATCGCGACGAGCAGGCTCTGGCCGCCCACCGCGAAACCCCGCATTTCAAGAAGTACGCCGTCGGTCACCTCTTTCAGAGAATGAAGGATCGCGACCTCGAAAGCCTGATTGCTCTCGTTTAAGCCGTCCGCCGAGTCCAATGACCGATAGATCCAGCCCGAGGAACGTGGGTTCTTCCCCCTGCGAGGGAGATTGGGGGCAGAGGAAATTCCTCGTGCATGGCATTGACCGCTGAACCTTTGGGGGGCTAGTATCCTTTACGCTTATGCAGGGTGCCAAAAACAGCCTCTCGCCGCCTAGGAGCCTCCGGATAGTGCGAATGGCGATGCTCATTCCGCTGCTTTTGGGAGTAGTCTGCGCGACTCCTATTTATGCGGGGATGCCCAAGGCGCAGAAGCACGAATACCGGCGCGAGATCTTCCAACTTGAAGAAACCTGGCGCGATGCCATCCTGAAGGGCAATATAAACGCCCTGGACGGCCTGCTGGCTGACGATTACCTGGCGATTACGTCGTCTGGAACACTTCAAACCAAAGAACAGACCCTGGCCTACCTCCGCTCAGGCCAGTTGCACTTCACCAGCCTCCAACTCTTCGACCGCAAGGTTCGCTTTTACGGCAAGACTGCGCTGGTCACGTCAATGGCCGAGGCGCGTGGCACGACTCCTGAAGGAGTTGTCTCGGGCCGCTACCGGTATACCCGCGTCTACGTTCAGAACCCGAAGGGCGAGTGGAAGATTGTGAGTTTTGAGGCGAGTCGTATTCATAGACTTCATAAGTCCGGCGGCAATAAGTGAGCATCTTTGAAGAGACCGCCTCCGTTCCGGCAGAGGCGCTTTTTTCACTAAAATGAAGCAATGCCTGAATTACCCGAGGTGGAAACCATAGCGCGTGGCGTGGATGAACGGCTGCGGGGCGATCGCATCATCCAGGCCTGGTTCAGCCGCCACCCGAGGCTCTTCAAGACGCCTGCCAAGAACCAGTCCGAAGGCCTTGCGGGGCGGACTCTGCTCGGCGCGCACCGGACCGGCAAGCATATTGTCTGTGAGTTGGGTTCGGCATCCGGACCCGGAGCCGGTGACCGGATCCGCCGCGCCTCAGTGCCCGAAGCACAATGGATTGTTCATCTTGGCATGACTGGACGGCTACTGGTGACGACCCCGGAAAGCCCGGTGGAGTCCCATACGCACGCGCGGCTCTGCCTGGCCAGCGGCCGGGAGCTGCGCTTTGTCGATCCGCGCCGCTTCGGACGCCTCGAATTTCGCGATCTGCGCCGCGAGGCAGGTTTTTCCGGGCCGGGCGCGGAGCCGCTGTCCATCGGGCCGGAGGCGTTTGCCGCGCTGTTTCACGGCCGCCAGTTGCCCATCAAGGCCGCGCTGCTCAATCAGACGCTGCTGGCTGGGGTGGGCAATATCTACGCGGACGAGAGCCTCTTTCATGCGGGCATCCGGCCGCGCCGCCAGGCCGGACGCCTGAGCCGGACAGAGATGGAACGGCTGCGGCTGGCTCTGCGTGAAGTGCTGGAACACGCGATCCGGCTCGGCGGTTCGTCCGTGTCGGATTATGTGGATGCCAACGGCGTGCGTGGCTTTTTCCAGCTTGAGCATTGCGTCTACCGGCGCACGGGCGAGCCCTGCCGCCGCTGCCAGACGCCCATCCGGCGGATCCTCCTGGCCGGGCGCGGAACCCACTACTGTCCCCAATGCCAGCACTGAGGATGCGATCTACGGTTTTTGGGAGGATCCTCTCCGATGAGATACCAGAATGCAGACAATCCTGATCTGGATTCTCGCGTAAGTAAATGAAAAATAAAAGGAGTTGCAAACGGCACGCCGATTGCAATTACCAAAGCGCCAGTGATGTAACAAAGGGCTGGAGGCTGATCCAGCCAGGCCAGTGATTGGCAGGACCCCGGCAGGAAAAACCGCTCGAGAGGCGGTTCCCCCAAAGAGGGATAAACCAGCCGGGGATCCTGCGACGCAGAAGGCGGAGATTGCCGCCAGCCACATGTAGTACGGGAGGCCAGTGGCTTAATCAGATACACAAAACGCTACCCAGACGGGTAGCGTTTTGTGTATCTGATGGTCAACACCGCCAGCGCGAAGGATACCTTAAAATCTCAGGGAAGCGCGGATATGGCGAGACGGGCAATGCTGTATTCTGAAGGCGTGACCTTCAAGGCGTCGCGTCCCCAGGGAGGGACGGCCGGGCAAAGAGCTCACAAGTTCACATCAGGACAAACCGGCCGCGGTTTTGCCGTAGTGCATAAAGAGTCAACTTGCCAGCCGGGGCGCTTCGCTGTAGTATCAAATTTGCCTATCAAGCGGCTGACGCGGGCGACCCGAACCGGGTAGAGCAAGCTCGCCGCCGAGCAAGCAAAGATCGCCAGCAGGTTTAATTCTCACGAAATGAATGCTGGCGAAGCTCATGTAGGAAGGGCATTACCTGAGAAAAGCACTAGCCGCGCCGAATCGGTTCCGATAAATCGAGGGAGCTTGAAGAAAAGGTTCCCGTGTAGAAAGCGGCTGCAGCATTTTCACAGAGGCCGAAAGGTTGTGCCGCACAAGGTGAGCCGGCGCGATCCGCAAGACGGGTCCCTGCAAGAGGGCGTTCTCTGCCGGAACTGCGTGCGGTCATCGAGAAACTTGCCTGAAGCACAACGTTTCTGGGGGCAACGCTCAGGCTTCTGAAAGTCGCGGTAAATCGCGGGCGGAGTGACTCCGCGGCAATTTACCTGACGCCTGCAAGGAGGCGGACCGGCCATTGCTGTGTCTGCTGTTTAAACCGGACCGGCGACAGCTAATGAGGAGTTCAGCACCCGGTTAAAAGTGGCTGAAGCCGCAAACTCAATTTTCACCAGTTAGTCACTCAGTGCCAGGAAGTATAAGCATGACGACAGAATTGACGCAGCCCCAACCTGAAGTGGGGCCCGCTCCGGAGATGCCCCAGGGGCAATCGCAAGGGCATCGGCGCCGGAGACGGCGGCGCAAGAACAAGTCCAGCCAGCAGAACGGGCAAGTGCAGGCGCAGCAGCCCCAGATACAGCCACAAAGCCAAGTGCAGCCGCAGGGGCAAATGCAGCCGCAGGCTCCTCCGGCGCAGTCCAGGCCGAGACAGCCACGCCCGAACCAGGGCCGGAAGAAAAAGAAGTTCTTCCAGAAGAATGGGGCCGCGCAGCCCGGCAACAATATTGCCTCGCCGCATCAGGGCAAGCGGAAGGGCAAACAGAAGGGGCCACGCACCTTCGTGGGACCGATGGACCACAGCTATCGCGCCGCGAACGGCAATGTGGCCGACGGTCCGCCCTCCACCATTCAATTTATGGGCAACGGCTATGCCAGCAATTATCAGGAAGACTTTGCGCCGCAGGCGCCGGCCGCCGTTCGTGAGGATGCGCCGACGCGCATCTTCTGCTTCATTGAAGACCTGTTTTTCCTGGCCAAGATTCAGGAGACGGCGCGGAAACTGGGCGTGAAGGTCGAGTTCGTGAAGGGCGATAAGGAGTCGGTGGCGCGCCTGAGCGACCTGCCGGACACCGAGCGGCCCACTCTGATGGTCTTTGACCTGAATAACCTGAACGCCAAGCCCATGACGCTCATTCCCAAATTCAAGGCGAAATACAAGAAGGCCATTTCCATCATCGGTTTCCTGAGCCACCTGCAGGGCGACCTGAAAATGAAGGCGCTGGAGGCTGGCTGTGACACGGTTATGCCGCGCTCCGCCTTTTCGCAGAGCCTGCCCAATCTGCTGCGCCGCTACGGAGTCGAAGAGGAAGACGAGTACGCGCCGCAACCGGTGTAAGAAAAGCAGGGAACGAAGGAATAGGGAACACGGGAACAAGAAGTTGAAAGATGGCCGCCGGTTTCCGGCGGATTCACGCCCGCTTACGGAATGCGGGTGCTGATTTTGTCTCCGGGAAAACAAAATCCCGAGCCTTCTCTTGCTCCCTCATACTCCGAAAAGTGTCTCTGGTCCGGCTATCTGATTTTTTTGAGAAAACTTCATTCCAGTTCCCTGCTCCCCATTCCCTTATTCCCCGCCTCTCGCCTTTATCCCGGGGGCCACGCCATCGGTCGGCCACCCATAAGATGCAGGTGCAGGTGGTCCACAGATTGCCCGGCATGCTCCCCGATATTCACCACCACGCGGTAGCCCTGGCCGAGTCCCTTTTGCCGGGCGATCTCTGTCGCAGCCCAGAAGAGATGCCCCAGCAGTGCGCGGTGATTCGCGCCTGTATCGTGCAGTGAGTCGATATGCGCGCGCGGCACAACCAGCACGTGAACCGGCGCCTTGGGGTTGATATCCGCGAAGGCGTAACAGAGCTCATCCTGGTACACGGCGGTCGAGGGAATGGCGCCTTCAACAATCTTGCAGAACAGACAACTCATAGAGTGTTCAGTGTACACGGGCGCTTTGCAGGTTGGAACGGTTGGCGCCGGATGCCTCCCGATTAAGCTGACTCCAGAATCAGGTTCGCGTACGGTGTGGTATCGCCGGTGCGAATGAGCCCAATGGCCGCCGGAACGCGTTTCTTGAACTCGATGTGTGGTTCGAGCGTGAGCGGAATCCCGTCGAGCGTTGCTTCGAACCGCATGCGCGTCGACTCGCTGTTGGCGCCGCGGAACTCCTCGGCCATCCAGGCATGACCGATCTCGAAGTTGGGCCGGATCGCCCGCAGCACGTCAAGCACGCGGGGCAGGTCGTCAACCAGCGAGAGATCAACCGTCTCAATCTGCGGCCAGAAGGGAAATCCCCGGTCAGCGATCACCAGCGTGTTGGTATGGCGCACGCGGCTCAGCAGCGACAGGACGTTCGGATTCAAAATTCCTGACTTCAACATGCGATCATGACTCCTCGACCAGCTTACATCCCCAGCGCGGCGGGATCTCGCGCGGGTAGTAGAATCGAAGCGGCTGCGCGCCATCAGCGCGCGGCACAGAATTCTGATCGGAGCCTAGGGTGCTACACGGATATTCGATTGTTGACGGTGAATCCCGCCTGGGAAATGGGACAGCGTTTAGGGGTTTCAACCCGGCCACTGGAGCAGCGCTCGATCCGGTCTATCATGGCGCCTCGCTGGAAGATCTGGATACCGCGGCCAGGCTCGCCGAAGAAGCATTTACGACCTACGGAAAGCTGCCCGGCAAGCAAAAAGCCGTCTTCCTGCGCCACATCGCGGCCGGCCTGGACGCGATTGCGGCAGAGCTGGTCGAGCGCGCGCACTACGAAACAGCC
>JAJZAL010000096.1 GCA_021799405.1 Acidobacteriota bacterium | reverse complement strand
CGTCTGCAGCCGCCATCGGCGCCATCCTCGCGGCGTAAAGCGCAAAATGAGCAACTTCCCCTTGCGTCCTCGTCACGCCACGCCTCTGCCGCCCATCGACATCGGAAACGCGATTCAGATAATTAGGTGAACAGTATTACGGCTAGCCCTTTTATTTTTCAATCCGACCTATTCGACCGAGGCCGCAGGAACGTATGATTAATGCATTCGTGTTTATTCCGTTGTTCTTAGGTTTGGCATAACAAAGATGAGCACCCCCGATTACCATGTCCTGGCGAAACCGATCGGTCCTATCTGCAATCTTGATTGCAAATACTGCTTTTATCTGGAAAAGGAATCGCTCTACCCGCAGGTCGCCAAGTGGTCCATGCGCGAGGATGTGCTGGAAAGTTATATCCGCCAGTACATCGAAACTCATGATACTCCGCAGGTTAACTTTGCCTGGCAAGGCGGCGAACCCACGCTCTTGGGTTTGGATTATTTTCGCAAGGTGGTGGAACTGGAGAAGCGGTATGCGAACGGCAAGCACATCACAAATGCCTTCCAGACCAACGGTGTCCTGCTGAACGACGCATGGGCGGAGTTCTTTCGCGAAAATCATTTTCTCATCGGCATTTCCATCGATGGCCCGCGCCACCTCCATGATGCGTATCGCGTGGACAAAGGCGGCCAGCCGACATTTGACCGGGTGATGCGCGGACTCGGCAAGCTCAAAGAGCACAATGTGGATTTCAACACGTTGACGACGGTACATCGCGCCAACGTGGAATCACCGCTGGAAGTGTACCGCTTTCTCAAAGAGACGGGGAGCGGGTACATGCAATTCATTCCTATCGTGGAGCGGATTTCGAGTCATGCTACTGGCGAGGGCCTGCACCTCGTGTCTCCTGATTTTTCTGGCGAGGCCCCGGTAGCTCCCTGGTCGGTCGGGCCGCGGCAGTTCGGCCGGTTCCTGTGCGCGATCTTTGATGAATGGGTGCGGCGGGACGTGGGCCGTTACTTTGTGCAGTTATTCGACGTGAGTCTTGAGATGTGGGCGGGGCTTGAGGCAAGCCTGTGCGTCTTCCGCAAGACCTGCGGAGCAGCCATGGCCATAGAGCACTGTGGTGATCTTTATTCCTGCGATCATTTTGTGTATCCAGAGAATCGGCTTGGCAACATCATGGAATCTCCATTGGAGACGCTGGTGACTTCGGAGCAGCAGCGCCAGTTTGGTGCGGCGAAGGAGTCCACGTTGCCCAGATATTGCCGCGAGTGCGACGTGCGATTTGCCTGTAACGGTGAGTGCCCCAAGCATCGGTTTATGACCACTCCGGACGGTGAGCCCGGATTGAATTATCTCTGTGCCGGTTACAAGATGTTCTTCCGGCATGTTGACCCGTATATGCGGTTCATGGCGGCGGAACTCATGGCGCAGCGCGCACCGGCCAACGTGATGCGCTGGGCCGCGGCCGAGGATGCGCGCGCCACGCTTCAGAATACCGGCCGCAACGACCCCTGCCCCTGCGGGAGCGGCAAGAAATTCAAGCATTGCTGTGGAAATACTGCATAGCCCGAGTGGCGGGAAATGCGGGCCAGAGCAACAAGCCAGTCCGCTTCATCCTGCAATTCTGCAGTAAGTTACGAATCCAGAGCCCGTTATGTGACTGCAGTCGTCCGACGTGCCTACAGAAGGCGTCAAGTTACTTTTGTTATGCTATGAGCCAGCCAGTGTTTTCCTGCCATACAACTTCAGCTCGCATGGTTACATCTCACTGGGCAGGTTAATTTCCTTTCGCCGGTAGGCCTTATTTCGAATATAGCCACGAATGGCTTTCTCCTTGGTTAATCGTTAAGATGAGGCGTTTCTATGGGGCGCTTTCCCGAGCACCGGGATGCAGCCTTGCCATGCTGTTGCCGCCAGGTGAGCGCCGGCGGACGTTCGCTGCAACCCCGCAGGGAATCCAATTGGAGACATTAAAGGCATCCTGACTCCAGTTTCTGCATTCTGCCGGATTGAAATTCTTTGCATTTTTCTCGCCGGTTCGACGGGAGTCTTAGGGTGCAAGGATTAGTGAATAGAAGAGCGGTGAAGCTATCGGTTACGATCCTTGCGCAGCAATTGAAGGAAATATGAGATATTCACCCGTTCCGTGTTACGAGACTTATTTGCTAACTCGCGATGAATTTTGTGCGACGTTGAGCTATTTTGCGCGTGAGATGTGGCAGAATGATGAAGGAAGGTTGAGAGGTCCCGATTCTACAGAAATCGAGCACCCAACCTAAAGAAACGAGTTAGCATAATTCCCCTTGGAGTTATGCATTTTTCCCTCAAAGAGAAAGAGATGCATAATCTGCGGAGTTTCGCGAAATTTGCAGCAAGCCCGGTCCTGGAAGGCGGAGGCTTGCATACTGCAGCCGTGGAGTTAGCACTGTTGCGCAGATGATGCGAACGATTCAATCTCGTTTGCGTCGCACCCTTAGTAACTCCAGCGATCAAAAGAAGGCGATTGCCGGAGCCAATAATTTGTAGCATTACGTGATAACAGGTCTCATCAGGTTATATTCCCCGGCATATTGATGTAACAAGCGCAACACTCAAACAAAGAGAAGCTGTGAGAATTCTGTAAGTTGATCGGCAACGGCATTCAGTCTCTTCTCTGCTGTCTGTTTGGCATCAGATTTTCGCCGGCGCATTTGAAGACTTTTCAGGGACATAATGACTGCCCATGCACGCCGGGCGCTGCAGGAGAATCCAATGGAGCAAGTTCCGTGGCATGTTTTGCATGTGCTTTCCAATCGTGAAAAGCGCGTTGTTCAGCATCTTGCGGTACGCGGTGTCGAGCATTACTTACCTCTTTATCGGGAACGCGTGAAATGGAGCGACAGAACGGTTGTGACCGAGCGCCCACTGTTTCCTGGATATATCTTTGCCCGGTTCACGCCCCATACGAGAATTGCTGCGATTGCCGCGCCGGGAGTCGTACGTTCCCTGGGGGACCAGGAAGGCGATCTGATATGTTGTGACGTGCTCGACAAGATCCGGGAGGGGCTGGCCAACGGATACCTGCTGCGACCTCACCCAGGTGTTGCAGTTGGTACACGGGTGCGCGTGCGTGGCGGCATTTTTGAAGGAGTTGAAGGCATTGTCACAGAGTTCCGTCAACAATGCAAAGTGATCATCGCCCTCTCTGCGGTCCAGCAAAGCTTTTCGCTGGAGGTGGAACTCAGTGACGTCGAAGTTGTGAAGAAGTCGATGACGCGGGCAAGCCTGGTCACCACGGCGCGCTTCAGTTCGCGGCCGCATGAATTCGTAACTGTCTGAAGGATGGGGCCTCCACCTGGGCAAGCTCGCTTTTGCCTCGACGGCGTGGAGGCCGGCTGTACTGGCTTTTATCGCGCCAGACGACTCGTCAGTCGGCACGACAGAAGCCTCGCCTGCTACAGGGCGGTTCTATTTCGGGTTTTTGGCAATCTGCGCAGCCGTGCCGCAAGGAGAACAAGATCAGCCGCGCTCTGGGCTTTGAGAGCGAAATTGAGGCTTGTTCAAGGGCTCCTGAGTGAAGCCGTATCGTCTTTGGTCGGCACCCAAGCGAATTTGGGGCGTGCAGATGCCTTAGTCTGACGAAGATCCCCGGTGGAGACGCAGGAGAATGACACGAAAGGAAAGTATCCGTAAACAATAGATAAATAAAGTGTTGAATGCCATAGCCAGACTGGCGTTCCAATCGAAGTGATTGCAAATGATAAAAGATAATTGACAATCGATGATAGATATCTATAGGCTTCCATTACTTGAAGCGAGTGTTGTTTCAAGCGCAAACGTATTACTGCACAAGCTACGACAATTCAGATCGTATGCATCTTTTACGGTAGTGATTCTTGTTTTTTTAAGGTTGAATCGGCTCTGACAAAGGCTGAGGCAATCCGTTGAATACGATTGAGGTTGCCCGGTTTTCCTGGCGTTGAGTCAGCTTTCTTAAAAGGGCTATGAAATTAAAGGTCCCCATGTTCCTGTCTGCAAGCGCGATCTGCTTGCCTTCCCGATATTTTTAGTGGGTTTCCGGCTGTTTATACCTTAGCTGCTTGCTGCCTAAGGCGAATGGCTCAGTGCAATTGTCTTGTGCGAGAGCGCTCTTGGCGGCGATGGCGCAACATCGCTGCTTCCGCATGGAGGCCTGGACGATGGCCTCAGCGAGAAGCAGTAGTGAGCAGCACGAGGGTAAAAGTGGCGTAAACGGCGAATTGCCTATGGCGCGCGACGAAAAACTTGCAGAACGAACGCGTCTTTCGCGTGCCAGGCGGCGCGCAACCGATCAGCAATGGAGAAAAGTGATATGGAACAAACGAGACAAGCTGGAAAAACATGGGGCTTGCTGCGTCTGCGCTGGGGCTGGTGCGGAGCGGCACTTTTCCTGATGCTCCTGAACACGGTTCAGGGAAGAGCGCAGGAATTTCGTGCATCGATCACTGGTCAGGTCGCAGACAAGAGTGGCGCGGTGATTCCCGGCGCTACCGTTACCGCAGTCAATACTTCAACAAAACAAAGCTATTCAACAAAAACCGATGGCCAGGGCGATTACAACCTGCTCTATCTGCTGCCCGCCCAATATAAGGTAACCGTAACGGCGCCGGACTTCCAGACCGCGGTCTTTAATAACATCGTCCTCGAATCAGCGCAGCAGCGTGGACTGAACGTAACTCTGAATCCAGGCGCCGTGACCGAGCAGGTGGTGGTTTCGGCCGCGGGGCAATTGTTGGAAACCGTCTCGGCTTCGATCGGTGGCGTTATTGATCAAAGGAAAGTTCAGAATATGCCTTCGACAGGCCGCATGGTTTGGGATGACGTTTCCCTGACCCCGGGCATTCGGACCACTGCATCGGACCCCTTCGATCTGACTCCGCGCAACAATGGAAACAAATACACCGTATCGGGCGTGCAGTCCCAATACAATGCCTACTTTATGAATGGCGCACCGGTCAGCGACCAGGGAAATTGGTACTTCGTCCCGGAGCAGGATGCGGTCCAGGAAGTGCAGGCCAACGCCAGTCCTTATGACGCACAGTATGGCAGAACCGCCGGTGGCGCCTTCAACGCAAACGTGAAATCCGGTTCGAATCAATTTCATGGATCGGTTTATGACTATTACGGGAACGAGGCGTTGAACGCGAACTACTATTCCAATGACCTCTTTCATATTCCGCTGGGAATTAATATTCGCAACACCTTCGGCGGAACAGTTGGCGGGCCCATCATCCATAACAAGACCTTCTTCTTTTTCGGTTATGAAGGATTCCGGCAGGATTACCCGATTTCTGCGGTCGATAGCGTGCCACCCACGGCATGGAGAACCGGCGACTTCCAGGGATCGGGGTATACCATTTACGATCCGGCAACCACCAGGTGCGTAGCGACAGATCCGAGTGGCGGCTGCAAACAGTACGGTCGTGATCCGTTCCCCAATGACACTATTCCGAAGGGCAGGATTTCCCCCATCTCGCAGGCGATTCTAGCCATGTATCCTGCGCCTACCGCGGCAGGATTTGCCAACAATTATGCCATTCGTGGCGCCCGCAGTTTCGACTATGACCAGTACATAGGCCGCGTTGATCATGAATTTACTTCCAAGACCCGCATGTACGGGCTCTACACCGCGCAGAAGAACAACGCGCATCAGCCCGGCAACGGCCTCCAGAACGTGGCCACCACGGCCAGCGTGCCCACCGGCCTGGACTACAACATCATCGCCGACGTAACGCACATCTTTTCCAACACGCTGGTGCTCGATCTGAAAGCCTCTCTCGGCCACAACAGTAGCGAGACGATCACCGGCGAAACGCTCCAGAACAACTTTCTGGCCAGCAAGCTGGGTTTCAACATGCCCACCAACGGAAGTACTTCACACCAGAACATTGCACCGCAGATCTCAGCCGCCGACTACACAAATCTCTTCGGGAACACCGATAATGGCTCCGCCAATGTCGACGCAGATTTCGAAGGAAGCCTGACACAGACGATCGGTCGCCACAGCCTGCACTACGGAGCTGAGGCGATGGACGTTCAGTCCGCCACCGTCGGAATTCCCGGCACGCCGAATGGCAGCTTCGATTTCACCACGCTCTTCACTCAGCAGAATCCCACCAAGGCGATCGCCTTTCAGGGAAATTCCATTGCCGACATGCTCCTCTCCGTTCCAACTTCCGGCAGCCTTACGTGGAACAGCACTACCTTCGTCTCGTACCACTACTTTGGACTGTTCGGCGAGGATACCTACCGCCTGCGTCCTAACCTCACTCTCAGCTATGGGCTGCGCTGGGATGTAAACATGTCTCCGCAGGAACGGCACAACCGCATGAATGGAAACTTCTGCCTCACCTGCACCAATCCATATACGAAGCAGATCAATTACGCAAGCGCTCCGGGGCTGCAGAATCCGCTTCTGGGTGGCTGGACATTTGCCGGCGTGAACGGCGTGTCCACTGCTCCGTACCAGGTTCATTGGAATGACTGGCAGCCGCGCGTCGGCGTCAGTTGGGCTGTGACGCCTAAGACGGTGGTTCGCGGCGGCTACGGCATCTTCTATAGCTGGCCACTTTTCGACATCACATCCAACGGCTTCAGCCAGACAACTCCTTTTATTGACTCCCTGGATGGGAACCTGACTCCTTCGAACTACCTTGCTACCGGAACGCCCTACCCGAATGGAGCCATTGCTCCCAGCGGAGCCAGTGGCGGCCTCGAGACGCAGGCCGGTCAGGGCATTGGCTATGACAATACAAATCGCGCCATCGTAAAGGCGCAGCATTGGTCCGTCGGCGTGCAACGTCAATTCCCCCACGGAACGCTGCTCGACGTTGAATACATCGGCTCCTACAGCAGTGGCCTTCCGGTATCCACTTCGCTCGACACCATTACTTCAGGGCTGCAACAATCCTGCCTGCAGGACCTGGCGCTCTGCGACACCAATGTCTCGAATCCATTCCACGGCATCCTGCCGGCAAATACCCCGCTGGGCGCATCCACCACCATCCCTGTATGGGAACTGCAGCGTGCTTATCCGCTCTTCAATGGCATTACCGAAAATCAGGCCTCGACCGGCACTTCACACTACAATTCGGCCAATATCAGGGTGGAGCGTCAGCTCAAGAGCCTGGATTTTGTCTTCAATTACGTTTACTCCAACTGGGCCGATCACAATGAATACCTCAACAACGGCGCATTCCGCAACGCCAGCCTCTGGTATGGTCCGGATCCAGCCGACGTAAGACACTACATCGATACCAACGTCGTTTATCCTCTGCCGACAACCTCGCAGACCGGGGTTCTCGGCGCACTCCTCAATAACTGGCTGGTTGACTCTACGGTGATGTGGGGAACAGGCATGCCTCTGGGCATCCCGGCGGCAAATCTTACGGGAACTCCCGGGTGTACCAGCTATGCTCCGGTTGGCGGTCAGTCACGCGGGCACTGGTTCAACAACAACGTCAGTTGCTATCAACTGCTGTCGCAGTGGCAACCTCGCACTACACCGATCAGAGTCGGCTATCTCAGGATTCCAGGTGTATTCTTCTGGAATCCGGCCTTCCACAAGCAATTCGCTCTTCCTCGCGAGGGGATGTTCGTCCAATTCCGCATGGAAGCGATCAATGGAGCGAACCATCCGACCTTTGGCGGTCCCAACGAATCACTCAACGTGAAGCCGGCCTATTCACCCACAAATGGCTATACCGGCTTCGGAACCCTGCCAGCAAGTCAGGACAACGCGCCACGCGCAATCATCGCCTCGTTGCGGGTTACTTTCTAGAATCTCCTGCGCTGCTGACTCCGGAGGAACGTTCAGATCTCTTCGTTCCTTCGGAGCAGCGCCAATTAAGAGATACTTAAAGATCGATAGCGCCCAAGGCGCTTGCCGCGTCCTCTGGCTGCGCATGCATGGGCTCGTCCGCAAAAGGAGATGTTTCGTTGATTCCACGCAGTCATGCCTCGCAACTGATGTCTTTGCCCCTCGGCGAGCTTGCAAAATGTAGCAAGGTTCGCTTTCGTCTTCTTGCCAGCCGCCAAGCCTTGATGGATGACTTTGCGCGCTCCATCGCCGACGAGATTCATGCACGCAACCAGCAAAATGAGCCCACGCGCCTCATCCTGCCGGTGGGGCCGGTGGCGCAGTATCCCAAGCTGGTGGACATCTGTAACCGCGAGAGAATCTCCTGGGAAAATGTATTTACCTTCAACATGGATGAGTTTCTCGACTGGCAGGGCAGGCCGTTGCCAGTCGAGCATCCGCTCAGCTTTGAAGGATTCATGCGCCGCACGCTCTTCGCCGGCCTCAATCCAGAGCTCCGGATCCCGGAAGATCATGTCTTTTTCCCCGATCCATTTCGCATTGATGCCATCAGTGAAGCAATCGCCAATGTTGGCGGCATCGACTGCTGCTACGGTGGAATCGGCTACCACGGCCACGTCGCCTTCAATGAGCCGCCAATCTCGCGATGGTGGACTGTTTCGATTGCCGAGTTACGCGCTTCGCTGACCAGGGTGGTTGTGCTGGGCGATGATTCCATTGTCGTGCAGAGCATCCACTCTTCCGGAGGAGACTCCACGGCCATTCCGCCCATGGCCGTAACACTGGGCATGCGCGATATTCTGGCCTCGCGAAAGATCCGGCTTTACTGCGCAGCCGGAGAAAGACATCGTGCCATTTTTCGCATCACCGTTGCCGGAGAAGAATCCGTTTACTACCCGAGCACGCTGGTGCAGGGGCATCCCGATGCCGAGGTCATTACCGATGAAGCCACGGCAGAGCCAATTGAAGTTGGCCTCCGTTGATTCGAGCTCTCCGGCGGCAGATGCGCGCGGCGTGCTCGACAGAACCAGAGATTGGCAGCCGCACGCAATTGGCAGCCGCTGTGATGCGTAACCGCAATGAAGGAATTGCAACCATGCCCACTGGACTTCGAATCAGTCTTCCCTTCCGCGCTGGCGTTCGCCGGCCCTGCTTTCTCTTGAGTCTTTTGGCCGGCACGCTCCTGCTTATCGTGGGTTCCGCGCTGTTCGCCGATCCCCTGCCTTTGCGCAAGGGCGAAACTGGCATGACGATCGTCACGGAGCCATCGCCCTCCAATGTCGATCAGTTTGCCGCAAGTGAGTTAGCGCGCTACCTGAACAAGATCACCGGAGCAAGCTTCGCCGTGAAGACAACGGAAAAAATCCCGGCCAAAGCTCTCGTCGTGGGCAAAGCCGAGGTTGAAGCCATCGAGCCGGACGTTGCGCATGAGCAGCTGGGGGACGACGGATTCATCATCCGAAGAGTTGGAGACCGCGTACTCATCGCTGGAGGCAGCGGTCGTGGCACGCTCTATGGTGTTTATGCCTTCCTTGAAAAGCTCGGGTGCCGCTGGTTTGCACCCAGCTTCGACTTTTACGGCGCCGGCGGCGGAGAAGTAGTGCCGCATGTTGCCGCTCCGGCAGTGGGCGACTGGAACATCGTGGAGCGGCCTGCCTTCAAGTGGCGGAAGCTCTACATCGAAGAAGGGCACAGCCACACTACTGAGAACCTGAAGCAGATGATCGACTGGATGGCCAAAGCGCACATGAACGTGCTTGATTGCCCCATCGACTATCAGCACCTTCACCACACCGAGTGGGATCACTGGCGGCTTGCGCTCATTCCCGAACTGCGCAAGCGCGGCATCCTTATTGAAGTGGGCGGGCACGGTTATCCCAACTTCCTGCCGCAGGAAGAATACTACGCACAGCACCCTGACTGGTTCGGCATGCACGACGGCAAGCGCACCAATGATCCGCGCGTGGTTTTCTCCACTGCCAGCAAGGATGCTGTGAACACTTTTGCCGCCAACGTCGAGAGCTATCTCCACGCTCATCCTGAAATCGACATCCTTGATGTGTGGCCGCCGGATGGAGCCGAATGGTCTACGGCGCCGGAAGATCTGGCGCTGGGCTCCTCCTCCGAGCGCCAGATGTTGCTGCTCAATCACTTGGCAGGCGCGCTCAAGTCGGATTTTCCCAGGCTGCGTCTTCAGTTCATCGCGTACGAAACCTATACGGTGCCGCCGAAGCAGCATAAGCCCGATCCCGGCATCCTGATGGATTTTTGTCCGATCAATCGCAGCTTTGAAAGCCCACTTTACGCCAGCGGCTACGAGCAGAATGAACAGTACTTCCATGATCTGCAGGGCTGGCTCGATGGCGTGATCGACCCATCCAACATCACGATATACTCCTACATCACGAAGTATGCGTGGCGTTCGCTGCCCGTTCTGATTCCGCATTTGATTGTCGATGAGACACGCCGCTTCCACAGCATGGGCATCGGTGGACTTGCCACTTATAGTGAGCCCGGCAGTTGGGCAACCTTCGAGCTCGATCATTACATCACCGCGCGCGCCCTCTGGAATCCGCAGATGAATGTTCATCAGGTGCTGGCCGATTACGCATCGCAGCGCTATGGCGCGGCGGGTCCGGCGGTTCTCGCCTATCTTCGCCTGGTTGAAGAAGTGGTTCCGCATGCGGTGGGGATTCCGGGCACTCAGCTTACCGTTGAGAAAGAGCGCATGATGATACGCGACTTTGCGCCCGCCGCCGGATTGTTGCAACAGGCGCGCGCCGCAGCGAATGGCAACGCTGCGGTGCAGGTTTTGCTCAGCAAGCTCGACCAAAGCGATCAGTATGTCCAGAACGAGATGGCCCTGCGGCTCTCACTGCTGCTCAACTCGCAAGGATGGGGCAATCGCCGGCTGCCCGCTCTCAGCGATCTGCTTGCCGCCCGAGCCAAGATTATCAATGCGGACCCGACCGACGGCGTGATTCTCCATGATGGACGTATTCCGTAACGGCGAAGCGCCTGAATTTCCCGCCCCGCGCCGTCTGTGGCGAGGCAAGAAACTTTCGCTTCATGCACGCCTTCGAGCAAGCTGATCATGACCACCTTCGAAACGCAACCCGTGCTCCGCGCCCAGCCGATGCGAGGCCTGCGCGGGAAGATCGTTTTCCTGCTCTTCCTGCTTATCGCCATCTGCATTCTCGACCGGCAGATTCTCTCGGTGGTCGCGCCGGTGCTGACGACCTCTCTGCACCTGACCAATACCGAATACGGCGTCATCCTTTTCTGCTTTCTGGCAGGGATGACCATCGGTCAGATTCCCGTGGGCATGATGATCGATCGCATCGGCGCGCGGATGGGCTTCGTGATCATCTTCTGTGTGTGGTCGCTGGCCAGCATGGGCCACGCCTTCATGCGCTCCGCGGTGCAGTTCGGCGCTCTGCGTTTTCTGCTCGGCCTGGCGGAGTGCGGCGCCTACTCCGGAGGCACCAAGGTGATCGCGCAGTGGTTTCCGCCGGAAGACAGAGCCTTCGCTGCGGGCATCTTCAACAGCGGTTCGCTGGCTGGCGCCATCGTCGCTCCGCCGCTAATCGTCTTTCTTACTCTTCGCTTCGGCTGGCGAGTCGGATTCTTCGTCCCCAGTCTCGCCGGGCTTCTGTGGATCCTGCCCTGGCTCCGCACGTACTGGGAGCCATCCCGCCATCCGAAGTTACTCGCCGAGACGGTCATGGAGCAACCCACTGCACCGCCTGCCGCGCACAAAGAACCATCCATGCTTTATCTGCTCACCTTCCCCGCGGTTTGGGGTGCGATCCTGATGCGCGCCTTTGCCTCGCCCGTCACCAACTTTTACTGGTATTGGCTGCCCGAGTACCTCAAGCATCAGCGCGGCATGTCGCTCGCGATGGTCGGTCTACTGGCCTGGCTGCCGTTTCTGGCCGGCGGAATCGGCAATCTTGGCGGCGGTTGGGCGTCGCGCTGGATGGTGAAGCGCGGTTACAGCCTCAATACGACCCGGCGAGCGCTCTTCAGCGGCTCCATTGCTTTGTCAGCGATTGCCGTGCTGGTGCCCACCTCGTCAAACAATATGGTTGCCATTGCTCTCATCAGCATTGCCTCACTTGGCATCAATGCTTATGCGGCGAATCTTATCGGGCTTTACACGGACCTTTTTCCGCACCAGATGCTAGCGCGCATCACCAGCCTTACCGGTATTGGCGACGGCATCATGAGCATGACCACCATGCTGCTGACGGGCATCGTCGTCGATCACTTCTCGTATGTTCCAGTGTTCATCGCCGCCGGGCTTCTGCCGTTCCTCGCACTGAGCGCATTCTTCCTGCTGGTGCGCCGCGTGCAGCCCATCGCCATCGAAACGCCAAGTCCTGGCAAATGAGAATTGCGCTCGACTGCGTGAACAGTTACTCCGCAGCGGCGGGAAGAAACGGGAAGATGCGCCTGAAATCCTCCGGATCGAGCGGGCTGCCGTATTCGCAGATCTCAAATGCCTCCGCGTGCCGGGCTGCCGCCTTGCCGGCCGGGTACAGCCTTTGCAGGCATGCTTGCACTTCCTGCGGCGGAGCATCGGGAAACCACGCCTTCGCCAGCCAGGCGCGCCGCTCCACCGGATCCTCCGGAACGTGCTCCGGTCTGCCCAACGAGCGCGACATCATAAAAGGAAGCCACTCGAACATCTGCGAAGCGTGCGCTTCGAGGGCTGCCATTTTTTGCTCAAACACCTCGTCGATCTTCACCGCGATGTCTGGCCGGAATGGAACGGGCCGCGTGAAAGTGTCCTCAAAGTAGAGGAAGACCGGGTTCCGCTCAAGGGCGGGAACGGAGGCGAGGAAGAATGGAACCGTCACCATGTAAGCGGCGTCCTGCACCAGCGTCGCCGTATACCGGTGGTCGGGATGATAATCGGTGCTGCGGTGAGAGATGACAATATCTGCACGCGCCTCGCGGATCAGCCGAACCACATCGCGCCGCGCCTCCAGCGTAGCCAGCAGCTCACCGCCATGATTTTCGAGCACCTCGGCGCGCGCGATCCCCAATACCTTCGCTGCTTCCCGGGCCTCTTCGCGGCGCCTCTGCTGCAGTGCGCCTCCGCTCATTGACGGATGCCCATTATCCCCGCCCGTCATGGCCACGAACTGCACACAGTGGCCAAGTCGCGCCCAGAGAGCTGCCGTGCCGCCCGCCTTCAGTTCACAATCGTCGGGATGCGCGCCGATCATCAAGATGCTGAGTTGCTTATTCTCCATATCCGCTCGTATCGAGTTTATAAGCTGACACTTTGTTTGCGATAGATCGTCCGATGCACCGATCGGCGCACGCGTTCCTTAGTGATCAGCATTCTCCGCTTCACGCAAAGATGAATCGGCCGAACCGTTGGGGCTCGTGGAAGGAGCGCTCAACTTTACTCCATGAACTCAACTCGACGATCTCCGGGCAGGACTGCGAACGCTCGTAGCGGCAGCAATTGATCCTCAACTCCTCACCTGGCTGCGGAGGGAATCTGCGCCCGCTGAAACCGAATTCCTGCCACGGAATCGCCGCTTCCAGCCCCCAGCCCCAACCGCTCCGGATCACTACGGCAGTGCGCATGTTCTTAAAGTGCCAGCCCGCCATTGCGTCATATTCCGCCTTGCTCGGCGCCGGAACTGAGCCATCGACGAGCAGATCGCGCACCGTGTTCAGTGAGTTGATTTGCGCTTCAATGTACCAGCGGCCATCACCGCCTGGATCCAGAAAGAATTCCACGCACTCTTCGTGAAAGAGACGGTCGTCATGCTTCGTGAACGTCGCCCAAACTTCCAGATCCTCAATCTCGAAGGCCAGATACAGATGCTCCGGATCCCACAGCGCCGATACTCGTGTATTCGCGCGCAGTGGCTGCGTGTCCCCCGGTTCTTGAAGCACCTTCTGAAGGTCAAAGCGGCCGGCTCGTTGCCAATCGGCTTCCATCAGCCGTCCATCGATCGTGATCGGCCCGGAAGTGCGTCGCACAGTATAAATAGGGATTGAATGCATCGAGCTTTATCTTAATTCCCTCCGCGCATGGGCACGCACTATGCTGTTCTGACCGAGGCGCCTCCGTGGCGTAATATGATGGCCTTTGATGCAACAATTGCGGCAGAAGTGCCCGCAAGGTTGCAAGTCAGCGCTGGCTTGCCAACGAGAGCGCACGAAGCTGAAAGCCAATTGCAGATTGCTCCTGCGCTGGGGTGACTGCAATTTATAGAGATTATGCCGATGCGAATCATCAGTATGGGCGAAGTGTTGTGGGACGTGATCGGCGCCGAGGAATATCTGGGCGGAGCGCCGCTCAATTTTTCCGCGGCCGCCCATCGCCTGGGAAACACTGTCGCCAACCTGACGGCCGTAGGCGCAGATGCCCGCGGGGCAAGGGCTATTTCGGCGATGAGGGAACTCGGCCTTACAACCGAGTTTGTCCAGACTTCGCCCGCACTTCCAACGGGAACCGCTGTTGTCGTTATCGATTCAGCCGGGAATGCCAGTTTTGTCATCGATCGTCCAGCGGCATTCGACGACGCGTTCAGCGATCATTCGATTATGGATCGCCTGATCGCATTCAATCCGGATTGGATTTACTTTGGAACCCTGGCGCAAACGAACCTTGATGCCGAAGATATGCTGGCAAATCTGGTGCAAAGCCTGCCCGGTGCGCGATGTTTCTACGATATGAATCTCCGCACGGGACATTGGAATTTACCGCTCGTTCAGCGCCTCTCCAGGCTGGCTGCGGTTCTCAAATTGAACGAAACCGAGGCCGAGATCCTCTTTCAGTTGACGTCCAGCTCAGGCAAATTTGAGTTAGAAGAGTTCTGCCGCCACTGGTCTGCTACCTGCGGCATAGACACCATTTGTGTCACTCGTGGCAGCAAAGGGTGCGTGGTCTTCAGGGAAGGCCAGTTTCACGCGTTTGCGGGTTACTCTGTCAAAGTTGCCGACACGGTTGGCGCCGGCGATGCCTTCGCAGCGGCCTTCCTGCATGGCTTGCATCATCAATGGCCGCTGGAGAAGATTGCATCCTTCGCCAATGCTCTCGGAGCCCTCGTTACGAGCCGGAGTGGCGCCATCCCAGACTGGACGATCGATGAATGTCTCCGGTTGGCCACATTCTCTGATGCAAAATCGACGGCGAGATAGCAGCAGAAAAATGAAGGCGCCAAACAGGCAGCGCTTCACACGGTGGATGCCGCAGGGGATCTTTGCGCTTGGCCTGTAAGAAAACGGCGTACCTCCTCATCGGTGCTGCGGGCAAGAAATGCGTGCAGGTCTTCACCTTCACGATGCGCATCAGCATAACCGCGAAGAAGCCGCTCAATGGCCGGCGAAACATCTTCTGCGGGACATTGATAACCAATGGTTCTTGCCAAGCCCGCTTCCTTTCCAAGCGCTCCGCCGATGCGAAATGAGAAACCGTCGATCATCTTTCCATCCTGCTTGATTTTCCTGCCCTCTAGTCCTATGTCTGAAACGTGATGATGAGCGCAACCGTTCCCGCATCCTGTGACGTTGATTTTGAGAGAGTCGGCAAAGTTCGGCAATCGGCGCTCGAGCTCCGCAATCAGCTGGCTTGAGAACAGCTTTGTTTCAGCGATCCCCATTTTGCAGAAGATCGGTCCGGTGCACGAAACAATTCCTCGGCGAAAAGGGGATGATTCTACCGCCAGGTCAATTGATTCCAGGGCTTTTGCTAATTCGTAACTCGCCGATCGCAGAACGTTGGGAATAACCAGATTTTGCCCCACTGAAAAGCGGATGTCTCCCGAGCCGTAATACTCTGCGAGCCGCGCAAGCTCGAGAAGCTGTGAGCCTGATAGTTCTCCGCCGGGTACAGCTACCCCCACGAAATCAAGGCCGCTCTGCTTTTGCGGATGAATGCCAAGGTGCTCCCTCTGTGCGGTTTCAGGAATCACCTCATCAACAGAAGGATCAAGTTTATACCCAAGGATTGTCTCCACCTCAGAAAGAAAATGCTCCGGTGTCCATCCTTGTTTTAGAAACAGATGTCTGAGGCGCGCCTGCTCGCGCTTCTGCCGCAGGGATTCTTGTTCGCGAAACAGTGTCATGATGGCGCGGACGGTGTCGATGACCTGCGATTGCCGGATGAAGGCATTCAGGCGGACGGCTAAATGAGGGCTTCGCGCAAGTCCTCCGCCGACGCGAAGGGAGAAACCAATCTCATCTCCTCTCTTCACCGCAGTCAAGCCCAGGTCATTGAGTTCCGGATGACTGCACCACATAGGGCATCCTGTTACAGACACCTTGAGTTTGCGCGGCAGGTTGTAAAACTCGGAATTGGCTGAAAAGGTGCGGGCGATTTCAGTAACCAAGGACGAGGCGTCAGTAAGTTCACTGGGCAGGAATCCCGCCAGCGGACAGCCAGTGACGCCGCGCAGGACATCGCCGCTGGTTCCTTTCGACGTCAGCCCTACAGAAAGAAGCGCATCGAGGATGACGGGGATTGATTCAAGGTTGACCCAATGAAACTGCAGAGACTGGCGCACTGTGATTGCAACACGATTGCGTGCATGCTGCTTGGCAAGCGCTCCAATCACTTTCAGCTGCTTCGAGGTGACAAAGCCATTGGGAAGACCGACTCGGTGCATGAAGTAAGGTGAGACTTCGCCCAATGCGCCTTTTCCGTCACTCTGGGTGTAGACTCCCCACCACTTGAAGTATATGGCTGCCCATTCATGAGGGACAGTGGAACGGCCGGTTCGTGCAAAGCTTCGGATTTCTTCCAGCGCGTCCCATGGGTTCTTTTCGCGCTTCAACCGCTCAGACTTTTCTGTCTTTGTCTCGACAGACGAGCACGCCATGTCCTTCATTCAGAGGATCTCCTTTGTGATGGATAGAGCTATTGTGCGTCGCCCTGTTGGGTTTGCCTAATCAGTAATCCTTATTCGTCATCACAGTGGCTTATGGGGCGGAAAAGATGAGGCGGCCGCTCAGCGCTCAGCGGCCGCGGACGGGAATGTGACGAAGTGAATCGCTGGAGCAGAACCAGCGTGAGGTTTGACACCGTGATCGATGGCGACAAGGTCTCGCGCGATCCAGCCCATTCTTCACAATTCCTGATGGGCTATGACCGTGGCGATCATTCATCCGCTGATTTTTACGAGGCAGCCGCGAGTTCCTGCACATGCGCCATGCGCTGCGCGCCCTTGCGCGGGCCGCGCTTGCGGGCGCTCATGATCTTGATGCGCTCCAGCAACTCCTGCGAGGAGCAGTTCTTCTTGGCCAGCAGCGCATCGGCCGCATGAATCTCGCCGGCCGCCGTGCGCGGGTCGCCAAGCAGAATCATCGGCACATGCCCTGCGATCTGCTTGAGCCGGTCCACCAGTTGCTTGCCGCTCATTTGCGGCATGGCCGCGTCGGCCAGCACCAGGTCCACCGGATTTTCACGAAATACACCGATCGCCTCCTGCCCCGTGCAGGCCGATAGCACCCGATATCCATTGGTTGCCAGCATGAACTTGAGCACCGACAGCTCCTGTTCGTTATCGTCAACGCAGAGAATTACCTTCTTGGGCCGCATGGTACGGAAACTCACTCCTTCTTTCTCGCATTCGGTTCTTGTGGACAGCGCGCATGAAGACACGCCAGGTGTTTGCCTGCTCGCCCGCTTCAGCAGCGAGCCAGGCGCGTCTGTGATTCCGGCCTGGGCGGCCGGAACCAGAGCGCCATTCTCCGTTTGAATCTGTCTGCCGGATCTTCTTACACGCTATGCGCGCAGCCGCTCGACGAGCATCCCGTTTGCGCCGCAGTTCTACCCATCACGCGGC
>JAJZAL010000095.1 GCA_021799405.1 Acidobacteriota bacterium | reverse complement strand
CGTTAGCGGCGTCCGCATCTCATGCGAGACGTTTGCCACAAAGTCCCTCCGCATCGTCTCCGCACGTTCAATCTCCGTCACGTCGTGCAGCACCGCCACCGCCCCGCCATCCGGCGTCGGCGCCGCATTGACCTCGAAAACCCTGCCCGGCACTACCGTTCGCGCCTTCCCGCTGTGCAACTCGCGATCCTTCAGCGCCTGCTCCACGCAGGACAACACCTCGGGGTCGCGTATCGTCTGCACCAGCGCCCGCCCCTCGCGCACCGCGCCCGGAGCAATCTGCCGCATCACCGTGTTCGACCAGCTCACCAGCCCATCCGGATCGACGGCCACTACCGCCTCCTGCATGCTGTCGATCAGCGACGCCAGGTCGCGCTGTTTGCTCTCCAACCCCCTGAAACTTCGTTCCAGCCGGCTCGCCGTAGTATTCAGCGCATGGCCGACTTCCGGCATTGTCTTCAGGTCGGATTCCCCCATCCGCGCGGAAAGTTCGCCCGCCGCCATCTGATTCGCAAATGCAATTACCCGATTTGCCCTGCGCGCCATCCGGCGGGCCACATATCCGGCCGCCAGGACTCCCAACGCAAGCGCAATCAGGAATCCCAGCAGCAGATAGCTCCGCAACAGGTTCAATGCAGTCTGAACCCCTTTCAGACTCGTTCCCAGCTGAACAACTTCATCCCCTGCCCGCGCAGTTGCATAAAGTCTTCCGCCGGAAACTTCGCTCGCTTGTCGAGTCTTGCGCGCCAGCACCGATGCAAATGCAGGCCCGGTATCCACCTTCGCCGCCGCGCCGGGCTGATCCGCTGCTTCACTCGCCGCCAGCAGTCTGCCCTGCGCATCAAACAGCGCTACGCTCGTCCCTGCCGCCGCGGCTCCCCGCTGCACGAATGCCGCAGGATTGCCCGTAGCCGAGCCTCGCGCCTCGACCGCCATCAGTGCGGCCTTTTCATTCAAAGATCGCTCGGCCTGCTGCACCATCTGCTGCCCGGCAACCGCACGCAGCGTGAAATCAAGCGCAACCGTCCCGATGCTGAGAACCAGCAGAAATGAGAACAGAAGCTTGCTGAAAACTCTGCCTGTCAAAAGCGGCTCTCACCCGCGGGCCTGTCAGCCCTGCCGGGGCACCTCGAATCGGTACCCGGCGCCGCGAACCGTCTTCAGATAACGCGGATTCTCCGGGTCCGTCTCAATCTTCTCACGGATGCGCCGCACATAAACGTCCACCGACCGCGGTGTCACGAACCGTGCATCGCCCCACACCGCGTCCAGCAGATGATCGCGGCTAAAGACCCGCCCAGGGTGCCGCGCGAGATAATCCAGGAGCCGGAACTCGGTCGCCGTCGTCGTCGTAATTTCACCCCGCACCTTCAGTTGCATGGCGCTGGCGTCAATCACCACGTCCTCAAAACTGATCACCGAAGGCGTCGAGGGTCGCTCAAACCGGCGCAGCACAGCCTTTACGCGCGCCAGCAGCTCGCGAGGCGCAAACGGTTTCGTGATGTAATCGTCCGCGCCCAGTTCCAGGCCAAGCACGCGGTCGTTTTCCCCCGCCCTCGCCGTCACAAAAATAATCGGAATGCTGCTCAGCGCCGCATGATTCCTCAGCCGGCGGCACACATCCAGCCCATCTCCGCCCGGCACCATGATGTCCAGCAGAAACAGCGCCGGCGGCTGCCGCTCCGCGTCGCTCAGCAGGTTTGTCGGAGTGCTGAACAGCCGCACCGCATACCCAGCTGACTGCAAATTATGCTGGATAAGACGCGCAATATCCGTATCGTCTTCCAGTACGAATATCGTCTGATTCAAACGGTTTTCTTCCATATCGGGGTCAGGCCGTTTCTTGAAGCTTTTACCGGTTCTTCACGAAAAGGCTATCTCATGCGCGAATCCGAATTGCAAACATTGTGTAAATTCAATTGGTCAGCACCTGAAACCCGGCCATATTATTCTTCATTTAGCTCGTATTCATGAATCAGGCGAAAGCCACGGACCGTTTTCGTGCATCAAAAGCTGCGACTACTGTGTATTGACGACGAAGACATCGGTTTGCGTGTCCGCAAAGCGGTCTTCGAACGCGCCGGTTACGAGGTCCTTACGGCACAAACTGCCCAAACCGGCATCGAACTCTTCCATACCCGGGAGTTCGACGGCGTCGTTCTCGATTTTCTAATGCCAGGCACCAATGGCGGAGATATCGCGGCCACCCTCAGAAGTATCCGGCCGGAGGTTCCCATACTTCTTCTTTCCGCCTACGTCAATCTCCCAGACGATGTCCTGCGCCTCGTCGACGCACAAGTGCTGAAGGGCGCCGGACCGGAAGTTCTCCTCAATCAAGTGAAAGCAATGATCGAAAATCGCCGGCCGGGGACCGGCTATCGAAGCGATAAACATGGACCAGATTAGGTTCAAACGTCATCTCGGTGAAGCTCTTCTCGTTCCCCTGGTTGCTCTCGTTGGTCTCGGGCTTTTCTATGTCGTTTTGCTCCATTACGACTACCGCGCTCATCAGCGGCTCAACCACATCGACACCATCGTCACTTCCGTCGAGCAAATCCAGGACCTCATCGCCGACCAGCGGGCCATTGTCCGCCGCTTTGAAATTGCTCCGAACGACGCCCAGATTGCTTCGATCCCCGCACTCCGCAACCAGACCCGCGCCGCCATGGCCAGGCTCCAGAAGGTCGTTGCCTCTGATCCTGAAGCTTCCCACCTGCTGCTCCAGCTCAATGACCAATACCAGCTCTGGCTCGGCTGGGCTGAAGCCACCCTCGCCGGACATCTTTTCAACCTCACGCTGGCCCAGAATGACCAGCGTGGCGCCACCCTCGTCAACGCCGCTCTCGACACCACCCGTGTGCTCTTGGCTCATGAGCATCACCGTCGCGACCGTCAGGCCTCTCACATCTTCAGTTTCAAGCGCCACACGGTTATCGCTATCTCCATCAGCGCGGTCCTCATCGGACTTCTCCTCGCGACGTTTACCCGCAAGAGCCTCCTCGCAGTCTCCCGCAGCTACCGCTCCGTCATTGATGAACTCAACCAATCCTCAGAAGAACTCGAGCGCAGCCGCAACTGGTTCCAGATCACACTCGAATCCATTGGCGACGCCGTGCTCACCTGCGACCGCGAAGGCCGCATTACCTTCATGAACCCCGTCGCAGCACGCCTCACGGGCTGGCCCGCATCAGAAGCTCTGGGCCGCTCCTCGCATGAGATCTTCCGTATCTTTGACGAGCACTCCCGCAAGCCCGTCGACAATCCCGTCGCCAAGGTAGCACTCAGCGGGACCATCCTGAGCCTTTCGGGCCAAAGCCTCCTCGTAGCCCGCGATCAATCCGAATGCATCGTCCAGCACAACGCCGCGCCCATTCGTGACAACCGCGAAAGAACAACCGGCGCTGTTCTCGTTTTCCGCGATGTCACTGAGCAGCTCCGCACCCAGCAGGCGCTGCAGACCTCTGAAAAGCTGGCAGTCGCTGGCCGCCTCGCCGCCAGCATCGCCCATGAGATCCACAACCCCCTCGACTCCATCGCCAATCTCCATTACCTCATCGACACCGAGGATGACCCCGAGGCCAAGCGCGCGCATCTCGCCCTCGCGCGCCAGGAACTTGCCCGCACCATCCACATTACCCGGGCCATGCTCAGCCTCTACCGAGAGGCCGATACGCCCGTCTCCACATCTCTGGCCGACCTCACCCGCGGCGTCTTGCTGTTGCTGGAACGTCGCATCCGCGATCACGCCATCGCCGTCGACCAGTCCTATGAGGGAGACTGCATTGTCGAAGGCTTTCCTGCCGAACTGCGCCAGGTCCTCACCAATGTCCTCGTCAACGCACTGGAGGCCGCCGGCCGGCAGGGACGCGTCCGCGTCCATCTCGAAGATCAGCCTGCGCAGGAATTGCGCTCCAGTGGCACCCTCATCCAGGTCACAGACAGCGGCAAAGGACTTGCCTCCGATGCCGGCCAGCGCATTTTCAAGCCTTTCTTTACCACCAAGGGCGAATCGGGTACCGGGCTCGGCCTCTGGGTCAGCCTCGGCATCATCCAGAAACACGGCGGGAGCATTCGCATATACAACAGCACGGATCCCACCTTGTCCGGCGCCTGCGTCGAGATATTTCTTCCACGCATCAATCGCGCCCTGCATCTGCTTCAACCGGGCGCCACTAACGAACAACCCCCGGCAGCCAATCGCATCATTTGAGAGCTTTCTAAGACTGCTTCTCCACCATCAGCGCACACACAACCTGCCGCTGTCGCGGCCCATCCAGTTCCACAAGGATCACCCTCTGCCAGGTCCCCAGCACCAGTTCCCCGCGCTCGTAGGGAAGACTCAGCGCCGTCCCGATTAGCGTCGAAAGAATGTGATCCGGTACGTGCTCTGGATCGTGCGGATGCCGGTACTTCAGGTGCGGCACCATGGCTTCGAACGCATCCAGCATGTCCAGATCGGTCCCCGGATCAAGATCCGCGGTCGTCAACGCGGCCGTGGTGTGCAGCACATTCAAGAAGCAAATGCCCGCGCCCTTGTGCCCGCTCGCCGCCACAATCCGGTTGATCCGGCTCGTAATATCAATGATTTCTCGTTTCCGGTGCGTCTCAAGTGTCAGATATTCCATAGGTTCTAGCATGCCCGATTCTTTCGGCCTCCCATCTTCATCTAATTTTGTAAGATTGCTCTAAACTTAGGTTGCGACTGCTGGCGCTGATCACTGTTCACGGTTGGGAGCACGAAACATAGATCGAGGCAGGCATTGAGCAGAGGTATCAAGGGTAGAACGAAATTCGCTTGGGAAACCGCCCGGCTGGCATTTGAGCCGCTGGCCGGAGAACCACAAAAACCAGAGTTAGTCCGCCCAGGCGAACTCGGCGTCACCTTCATCGGCCATTCTTCGTTTCTCATTCAGATGGCCGGTAAAAATATTCTCGTCGACCCCGTTTTTGCCAAATGGTTGATTGTATTGCGCCGCGTGCGGCGCCCCGGCGTGGAAGTCCAGGATCTTCCCCCCATCGATCTGGTCCTGCAGACGCACGCGCATATGGACCATCTCAATTTTCCTTCGCTGCGCGCCATCGTCGACCATACCCGCTCTATCCGCGGCAAAGCACCGGAGATCATCGTTCCTCACGGCGTCGACGACCTCGTAGCGCCACTCGGCTTTGCCCGCATCCACACCATGCGCTGGTGGCAGCAATTCACCTCTGGTGCACTGCGCATCGTCATGACCCCGTCCCAGCACTGGGGCAAACGGTTCTTCGTTGACGATCACCGTGGCTATGGGGGCTATGTCCTTGAATCCGGATCGCATTCTATTTACCACTCCGGAGATACTGCCTATTTTTCGGGCTTTCAACAGATTGCGCGCCTGCACCCAAAGCTTGCACTGCTTCCAATCGGAGCCTATAGCCCCGACTCATTTCGCAGCGTCCACACCACACCCGAAGACGCCCTCCAGGCATTTCTCGATCTCGGCTCTGATTGCATGATTCCCATGCATTATGGTACGTTCCGTCTCTCCAAGGAACCCATTGACGAACCGCTGCCGCGCTTGCTCGCCGCCGCCCAACATGCGAAAGTCGCTGACCGCATCACCACGCTCCGCGAAGGCGAAACCCTGCTGTTGAGCAACAGACCCAGCGCTCAACCTTCCGCCGATCCGGCAGGCCAGATGATCCATTCCTGATCGAGCCGGACTCCCCGGCTCCCGCATTCCCGTGCTTCAGTGCTGCACGGCAGGCGTCGGAGTAACGTTCTTCACCGGCGACGGCAAGTTCTTCAGCATCCGCCATTTCGGCGATGCAGTGCTCACTACCTGCGGCTTCAGATCTGGCCTCACCTTCACACGAGCCGCCGTCAACCGCCCGCGCTTATTGAAGCTCAGCGTCCAGATGCGCACTCCATCCGCGGCGGACACATCCGAAAACATCACGGTCCGCTTCGATGATCCGTTCCCATACATGATCGTCGGTTCGGGCGCCAACAGCCACTGCAGCTTCGATGACGGAACCGCCAGCACCACCGAGTCATCGCCAGCCAGCGCCGTAAACGTCAAGGCAAGCGTCATCCAGTCACCGCCCGGCTGAACTTCCTTCGCTGCGATCCCCGGCGATACCACATGGTTGAAAATCTCTCGGCTCATTTTCATATTGGCCGCTCTTTTCCACGGTGCTGCGCCGCCATACATCACGGGCACCACGTACACCGCATCGCCACGGCGCGCAATCATGGCCGAAAATACCGATGTCCCCCGCCCGTCCGCCTTCGGTCTCCTGCAAACCATCATCAGGTAGTCCGGCGTATCCGGCGTCAGCACCTCATCGCACGACCATCCCGGTTCCTGCATCTGGTAGCCGAAAATCCGCGCCGCGCGCGCCAGTCTCCCACCTGCCGCGTCAAACACTGCCCGGTCAGCAGCCGGCATATGCTCGTGATCGACCTGCTTCATCCTCAGGGGAGCCGTACGCTGGTTGATCAGCGATGCCTGCTGCGCTCCCGCGGCAGCCCCGAAAACGCTCGTCAGCAACGCCACATATGCGACCTTCAACACTGCCTTCATGAAGCCCACTTTATCATTTCACGGCATGCAAAAAGGGCGGCCTCAATGGCCGCCCTCAAATCCAACTGGAGCTGTTTACCGGCGATAGTGATGCGCTCCCCGCCGCACCGGCGGACGCGCCTTCATCACAGGCTTCACGATGCCATCGTTCATGATGATCATCAGCGGGCTCTGCGTGTACGAGGCAAACGTCGCAATGTAGGTCGCCTTATCGCCCGGATTCGGAACCTTCTTCAGTGGCTTCTTCATGTTGACCGTGAAATCCGCGGTGTTTGAGTTCTGCGCATCCGGCGAAACCGCAAGCTGCACCGAGTCGGCAGTCGCCGAAATCACGACGCCAGGCACTTCAGCCACCTTGCCCTTTAGAACATCCCATACCTTCGAGGCGTCATCCGTCGAACCGTTCTTTAGAATGTATTCCTTGTCATGCAGTGACAATGTGGCAAGGTTGGGAGTGTTCAACACCGCCTGGTGCGCCAGTTGCTCCGGCGTCGGCGGCACATATTTCGTGATCGTGTAGGTCGAAGGCGGAAACAGGCTTGTCTTCGCCATGCTCACGATGGCATTGTAGCCACTCATGCTGCCGTGGTACGTCTGGTACCAGTATTTTGCGGATTTCTCCGCCGTCTGCTGAAAATTCCCCGTCAGGAACTGCGCTGCACGCGTGAAGTACCAGATTGCGCTGACCACATCCTTCGGATCCTGCTGTACGTAGGCATTGGCCAGGTTGTACGTATCGTACAGACCAATCCCCTTCTGCGTATCTGTATTCGGATCGCTGAACGCGTGCAGCTCCTCCAGATACGTCTGAATCGCCGACTTGTAATCTTTCTGCGCCTGCTGGGATGCACCAATCACATCCAAAAATAGCGGCTTCAGCCCAGAGTACTGAGCCTCGGTCATATCCGCAGGCTTCGGAGCCTTCAGGCCTTGCTGCGCATACGATGCAGCCTCATTCAGTTTCGCAACATCCGTCCCTGCATTGCTCTTTGAAACAAAGGCAACGAATGCCAGGGCCCGGATATTCTCAGGTTCCACCTTCAGCAACCGTTTCGCCGCGGTCAGAGTTTCTGCCGTATTGCCGGTCGCGCGGTAGGCGGCCACCAACTGAGCCAGCATTTCCTTCTTCACTACGCTGTTCGGGTACTGCTTCAGGAACTGCTCAATCGCGGCGGCCTTGGCTGCCGGACTGGTTTGGCTCATCGCGTTTTCATACGCGTTGTATTCGGCAGGATTTTTGATGGTGATCGATCCGGAGTTTGACCCCGAAGAGCTCTGGGCAGCTGAACCGATAGGCAGTGCCAGTGCGGGTATTGTGCAAAGTGTTCCTGCTGACACGATGGCCAGCACGGACGCGATTACGACCTTCTTCATTCCGAAGCTCCTGGGACTAAATGCTGGATGCATAGTAACTTGAATGACACGCATTCCGCACAGCAAGTCGCGATCTCCCTGCCGTGTAACGCGATGAATCCTTGAAAATGCTGCAATGCAGCGGATTATAGAAACGACGGGGCATAAAAAACAAGGTTCGGCGACCTCACCACCAGAATAGCGACTGCCCCGCCCGTTGAAAAGCCGGTCAATAGCCCAAATCCCGCTCTCCCGTCAGATTTCCTGCCCACCCCCGCCCCCTCAGCACTCCCCCGGCGCTGCCCGCATCCCAACAAATGAGGCGATTATGCTGCAGGATCAAGTGGCCGTGATCACTGGCGCCAGCCGCGGAATCGGCCGGTCTATTGCACGACGCCTGGCCGCCCTCGGCGCGTATGTTGTCCTCTGCGCTCGCCATCGCGAGGATCTCGACCGCTTCGCCTCCGAACTCTGTTCCGCCGGTTTTCGCGCAGAAGCCTTTCCCCTCGATCTCACTCGGGCCACTCAGATTGGCGCACTGGCTCAGTCCATCCGCGACCGGCACAGCCGCTGCGACATTCTTGTTAACTGCGCCGGCATCGGCCAAATGGGCCCGCCCCTGCACCAGCTTTCACCCGAGGATTGGGACCGCCTCATGGCTGTCAACCTTCGCGCACCCTATCTCATGATCCGCGCCTTTGCGCCTCTCATGATCGAGCGCCGCTACGGCCACGTCATCAACATCTCTTCTCTGGCCGGCCACAATCCGCTCAAGAATGGCGCCGCCTATTCAGCCTCAAAGTGGGGCCTCAATGGCCTTACCTATTCCGTCGCCGAAGAACTCCGTGATCACGGCATTCGCGTCTCCGTGATCGCGCCCGGTTCGGTCAATACCGAATTTGGCGGAGGTCAGCCCGCCAATCCAGATGTCCGCCTTCAGCCCGACGACATTGCTGATGTCATCGCCCTGCTCGTCCAGCAGCGCCCCCAGTCTTTCGTCAGCGAAGTCTTGATCCGCCCTTCCACCAAACCCTGATACGACCATGCATGCCACACAGCACCAAATCCGGAACTCCGCGTATCCTGATCCCATGCGCATCCGTGTCCTGGCCTTCGGCGTCCTGCGGGAACTGCTTCCCTCCGCCGATTTCTGCCTCGACGTCCCCGGGCCCTGCACCGTCGGCCAATTTGTCGACAGGCTTGCGGAAGAACACGGCGCCTCGGCAGCACATACCCCTGCTGCCCGCGTGGAACCCTCCTCGTCCGCCGTCGCCGTCGCAGATATCTGGAGCTCCATCGCTGTCGCCGTCAATCGCGAATATGTTGATCGCTCCCGCCCGCTGGCCGACGGCGACGAACTCGCCCTGCTTCCACCCGTCAGCGGCGGGTCTTCCCAGCCGCTCGTCGCCCTCACTCACAACCTCATCGATACCCCGGCTATTCTCGCCTCCGTCCGCCACCCTGAGGATGGAGCTGTGGCCATCTTCGACGGCATCGTGCGCAACAATACGCGCGGCCGCCGAACTCGCTTCCTCATCTACGAAGCCTATGAGGAGATGGCTCTTCAGCAGATGCAGCAGCTCGCGGCTGAAGCCCGCCGGCGCTTCCCCATTCATGAAGTCGCCATCGTGCACCGCCTTGGCAAACTCGAAATCGGCGAATCCAGCGTCCTCATCGCCGTCTGCTCCGCGCACCGCGCCGCCGCCTTCGACGCATGCCGCTGGCTCATCGACACACTCAAGAAAACCGTCCCTGTCTGGAAACAGGAGCACTTTGAGGACGGCGCCGTATGGGCTCCCGGCGAAGCTTTCCCGCCGGAAATCGTTCCGGAGACTTCGCGTTGAAGTTACTGCCCGACTTCCGATTCTCGGCCTGCATCGCCCGGTTCCTCGCATCGATTCTCGTCGCCTTGGCCTTCATCTGCGCCGCCCATCCTGCGCAGGCGCAACCGCAGGTTCCACCCCTCCGCGTTCAGGTCCGCCTGGTCAATGTCTTTGTAAATGTCACGGACCAAACCGGCGCTCCCATCCCCGGCCTCACCAAGAACGACTTCTCCGTCTTCGACAACGGCCAGCAGCAACAGATCGCCGTCTTTGAACAGCACTCCGATCGCCCGCTGTCCATTGTCCTGGCCATCGACACCAGCGGAAGCGTACAGAAAGACCTCGGCCTCGAAACCGAAGACGCCCGCGAATTCATTCACGCCCTGCTCCGTCCCAGTGACAGGGTCGCGGTACTCGACTTCAACACCGCCGTTCACCAGGTTGTGCCCTTCACCAACAACCTGCGCGTAATTGACACCGCGCTCCGCCGTCTCTCCAGGGGCCCCGCCACGGCACTCTATGCGGCGCTCGTTCAGGGGGCACAGCAGCTCGCCCCGCTGCACGGACGCAAAGTCCTCATCGTGATCTCCGACGGCGGTAACACCGTCGACGGCGTCGACTACCCGCAGGCTCTTGATGCAGCCCGGCGCGCCCAGGCCATGATCTACCCCATCATCGACCTGCCCATCATCAACGACGCTGGCCGCGATATCGCCGGCGAACACGCCCTCATCACCCTATCGCAACAAACCGGCGGAAAGTATTACTACGCGCAGTCCGGCAATCTTCAGCCGGTCTTCAACCGCGTCGCAAGCGACCTCCGCACCGAATACCTCCTCGCTTATTACCCAAAATCGGTGCACCGGCGCTTTTCCCACTACCACGCCATCACCGTCAAGCTCAAAGTGCCCCGTGCATCCAGCTATCAAGTCACCTATCGCACCGGCTATTACGCGGACTCCGGCAACCACCAGAACATGCTCGGCCCCGCGGACGGCGGCCCCAACGGATCACTTCGATAAAATTTCCCTATGCCCTTCCCAGGTTCATCCCGAAAGCGCCAGAAATCTCCGCCGCCCGGCGATACCGGGCAGGAAGCGCTCTACCTCCGCTCGCTCAGCGAGCGACAGGTGACCGTCAATATCAAGCTCCGCGACGGAGAGATTGTCTCCGGATGGATCGAATATTTCGACGACCGCATGATCCGCCTCACGCGACAAAACAAACCCAATTTGTTCATCTATAAAGAGCAGATTCGAACCATTACCGAGCAGCAGCGCCGCGACGAAGCCCGCAATCGCACCCGCCCGGCGAACGAGGAAAACAAGTGACGCCACCGGACACCGCCGACGCTACACCATTCAGAGTCCCCTCCAGCCTTACCTTCGCTTCGGCTGCTGCTCCCATCGCCCTCGAGGCCGGCGCACTGATCCACGACTATTTCAAGAAAGGCGTCGCCACCGAATACAAGGCCGACGTCGACCTCGTCACCGAGGCCGACCGTGCTTCTGAAAAACTCATCGCCGAGCGCATGCACGCCATCTTCCCCGCTCACGGCATCTATGGCGAAGAAGGCACGCGCCAGCGCCTCAACAGTGAATACCGCTGGTACATCGATCCCCTCGACGGCACCACCAACTTCGCCCATGGATTCCCCGTCTTTTGCGTCTCCATGGGGCTCGAACACCGCCCCGCCGGGCTCGCCGAGAATCAGGATGGCACCCTCATCGCCGCCGTACTCTATGACCCCACTCGCGACGAACTCTTCACCGCCGAGCGCGGCAAGGGAGCATATCTCAACGGGCGACCCATCCACGTCTCCCAGACCGCCAATCTCTGTGAGTCGCTCATCGCCACCGGCTTTCCCAGCCGAAAGCGCCACGCCAATCCAAATGTGTACTTCTACCAGGAGTTCACCCTTCGCTCCCACGGCGTCCGCCGCGCAGGCTCCGCCGCGATTGATCTCGCCTACGTCGCATGCGGCCGCTTCGACGCCTACTGGGAATTCAACCTCAATCCCTGGGACACTACGGCTGGCATGCTTCTGGTCCTCGAAGCCGGCGGCACTGTCACCCGTTTTGACGGCAGTCCCTTCCGCATCGACAGCCGCGAGGTGCTCGCTACCAACGCCCGTATCCGGGACGAAATGATCCGGCTCTTTGACAATATGTTTGCCGGACGCGATCTTGAACCCCTGCTCACCCCCCAGGAATTTGCGGCGCAACGCGCGGCCCGCTCTTAGCGGTGCCTCTATCCGGCTCTAATCCACCAGGCAGGGTCCCGCGGCAGTGACTTTCATCACTTCAAGAAACCGAAGCCCTGCTACAATCCTGCTGTAGAGTTCACCTACGTTCAAAGAGGATCGGAATGGCTTACGTTATCGCAGAACCCTGCATTGGCACTAAGGACACAGCATGCGTGGATGCTTGCCCAGTTGACTGCATCCACCCCAAAAAAGATGAGAGCGAATTCAACGACGCCGAACAGCTCTACATCGACCCCGTGGAGTGCATTGACTGCGGCGCCTGCGTTCCGGTTTGCCCCGTCTCGGCAATCTTCGCCCTCGACGACCTGCCGGAAAAATGGCAGAGTTTCGCCGAGAAGAATGCCCAGCACTACGGAAGGTAATCTCTTTCCATCTCCACTGGCGCAGCCTGCGGGCTGCGCCTACCCATTTCTGGCTGGGGAAACCCTTCCGGGTTGTCAGGCGTCTAAGCGCTTGATTACCTTTGCGTTTTATGAGTATGCCAATGCCAGACCGCACCAGCGCGGACACAAACCCGCCCAGTAAGGACCGCCTGGCGACCCCAGGAAAGGTTCTGCCCATGAGCAATGGCCCCGTTGCTCCCAAACCGGCCGCACGCCACATGCGCCGCAATCCTCCCATCGCTGGCGAGGCCGAGGCCATTGAGTGCGCCCAGTCCGGCGACCCCCGTGCCTTCGAAACCCTCTACTCCTTGCACAAGCGCCGCGTCTACTCGCTTTGCCTGCGCATGCTCGGCAACGTTGCGGAAGCTGAAGACCTCACCCAGGAAGCATTCCTTCAGCTCTATCGCAAAATCGGCACGTTCCGCGGGGATTCCGCCTTTTCTACTTGGCTGCACCGCCTTGCCGTCAACGTTGTGCTCATGCACCTGCGCAAAAAAGGCCTTCCCCAGGTATCCCTCGAAGAAACGCTCGAACCCGCCCAGGATGACGGCCCGCGCAAAGATATCGGTGCCCGCGATCTCACCCTCGCCGGCTCCATCGACCGCGTCACCCTCGAACGCGCCATTGAAAACCTTCCTCCCGGCTACCGCCTCGTCTTCGTTCTGCACGATGTTGAAGGCTACGAACACAACGAAATCGCGGATATGCTGGACTGCTCCATCGGAAACAGCAAATCCCAACTTCACAAGGCACGCATGAAGCTTCGCGACCTCCTCCACAGCGGCCAGAAAGCGGAGCAACCCCGGTGACCCCGCTTCATCCAACTCAAACAGCGATGGACTGCGCCGAATTTCAGCAGAGACTGCCCGAACTCTTCGAAGCCCAGGCCGACCTCTCTCAGAATGAACATCTCCGGCAATGTGAAAACTGCGCGGCCCTGGTGCGTGATCTCGAATACATCGCCCAGCAGGCAAAGCTCCTGCTGCCCATTCACGATCCCAGCCCCGCCGTGTGGGACACCATTCAGTCCGCGCTCAAAAAAGAGCAGGACGACACAAACGAGACCTGAACTTTACACTGTGCCGGCATGCTTCCATTCCGGCCCGTCAAACAATTCCGCTATGCAAGAACAGACTCCGGGAAGCAGCCGACTCCCTACATCCATTCAGACCATCGTGCTCACCGGCTTCATGGGCGCCGGAAAAACCACCGTCGGACGCCTGCTCGCCGCGCGCCTGGGCTGGAACTTCCTTGACCTCGACGCCGAAATCGAGCGCGAAGCCGGCATCACCATCTCCGAAATCTTCCGCATCCATGGCGAACCAGATTTCCGCGCCCGCGAAGCCAGTACCCTCCAGTCCCGCATCACACGCGCGGAGACAGTTCTCGCCCTCGGCGGCGGAGCCATCGAATCCGAAGCCATCCGCGCCCTGCTTGCCGCCACCCCCGGCGTCTGCACCGTCTTCCTGTCTGCGCCGCTACAGGCCCTCATCGATCGTTGCCTCGCCCAGCAGCAGAAATCATCCGCCATTCGCCCCGTTCTTGCCGACCGCGAACGCCTCCATGCTCGCTGGGCCAACCGTCTGCCGCATTACCAGCAGGCTCATCTGCGTTTCGAAACTCAGAACTTGACGCCCGAGCAGGTCGCCAGCAACATTGCAGAGTCTGTCACTCATCTCCTCAGGACAGGCATGAAACCGTAAATCATGACCACCGATCACGAATCGCAGGCCCGGCAGCAGCGCAGAAACATCCTCTTCGCCTTCGCCATTGCCGGGCTGCTCTACTACGCCTACGAACTGCGCGCCGAGCTCACCCTCATCTATGTCAGTGCGCTCGCCGCCGTCGTCCTGCAGCCTGTGGCGAAGAGCATTATGCGCATCCGCATCGGTAAGTGGCATCCCGGCATCGGCCTGTCGGTCATCGCGCTCATTCTCGTCATCGTCGCCTTCATCGCCGCCTTCGCCGCCCTTGCCGTGCCCCCGGCGTACCGCGACCTGCGCGACTTCATCGCCGAACTGCCCGCGCACGCCCCGCGCATCCTCAGTCGCGTCAAGTCCCTGCCCTTCATGCAGCATCTCAACGTCAATGCCCTCAACGCCAAGGTGCAGGACTTCGCCACTCGCTTCGCCACCTACGTCTTCACGTCTGCCGGCAACTGGGCGCACAGCCTCTTCGCTCTCATCACTGGCATGTTGCTCACTGTCTACTTCATGATCGAAGGCGAAAAAGTCTACGCGTGGAGCCTCCAACTTGTCCCCATCCTGCACCGCTCTCGCCTCGACCGCGCTCTCACCCGCGCCAAGGTCCGCATGGGCCGCTGGCTCCTCGGCCAGGGTGCGCTCATGCTCATCCTCGGCGTCACCAGCACCATCGTTTTCCTCTCGCTGCACATCCGCTATGCCTACGCTCTCGGCGTACTCATGGGCGTCTTCAATATCATCCCCGTCGTGGGTGCCATGATCACCGTCTCCCTCGCCATCCTCGTCGCCGCCATCGACTCCTGGGGCCGCGTCCTCGGCGTTGTCGTCTTTTACGCCATCTACTCCCAGGTCGAAACCTCCGTCCTCACCCCGCGCATCATGCAAAGCAGCGTCAACCTGCCCGGTATTGCCATCCTCATCGCTCTCGTCATCGGAAGCTCGCTGGCCGGTATCGCCGGCGCCGCCGTCTCCGTTCCAACAGCCGTACTCCTCGCCGTTCTCATTGAGGAATATCTGGTTGCGGGCGACCATCCCCTCACCGTCCTCCGTCCCACCAGCTCAACTCCCGCCCAATAATTCCGCCTTCACCTGAATCGCTTCCGCCCCGCTTGTTATCATTAAGGTTGGACCGCGATTACCGGTACCGTACCGGCAGCTCGTCGCGTTCCTCCCTCAAAATGCAAAGCCACGCCCCAGTCCGCCCGTCTCGCGAACGCATACAGAAAGTGAGTCTGTGCCAGTGAGCACTCTGCCCTCCAGCGTCGAGATGCCGGACACGGCTCACGCTACTCCGGCTGCGGACCAGCCCACCGCCGCACCCCAGCACCATATCCAGATCCATGCGCCGCGCGCCGGGGCCACCGCTTCTCTGCTGAACGACTACATCGAGCTCTTCAAAGTCCGTGTCACTGGCCTCGTCGTCATGACCGCGTGGGCCGGCTTCTACCTCGGCTCCATCCGTTCAGGCGTCAGCAGCGTCCAGCCCGTGCTCGTCGAAGCGCTCCTCGGCATCGGACTCGTCTCCGCGGGCTCATCCGCCCTCAATCAGGCCATCGAGCGCAAACTCGACGCAAAAATGATCCGCACCGCGCAGCGCCCCATGGCCGCTGGCCGCATTTCCCTCGCGCACGGAATCGCCGTTGGCCTCGCTGCAATCGCGGCCGGAGGCACCATCCTCGCGCTTTCTACCAATCCGGTCACTGTTGCGCTCACGCTGCTCACCGCGCTGCTCTATGTCGCCGTCTATACGCCGCTCAAGCGCGTCACCACCATCGCCACCTTCATCGGCGCTTTCCCCGGAGCTCTGCCGCCGCTCATCGGCTGGACCGCCGCCCGCGGCCAGATCGAGTGGGCCGGAGTCGCACTCTTTGCCATCCTGTTTGTCTGGCAATTCCCGCACTTCATGGCCATCGCCTGGCTTTATCGCGAAGACTACGGCCGTGCGGGCATCCGAATGCTGCCCGTAGTGCAGCCCGATGGCTGGTCTACCGTCTTTGAAGCCCTGGTTTACGCAGTTCTCATGATTCCGGTCAGTTTGCTCCCGGTTTACCTGCACGTTGCCGGCCCCATTTACGGCGCTATCGCTCTGCTGCTGGGAACCGTCTATCTTGCCTATACCATTCGTTTCACGAAAACTCCGGCGGCAAGTAAGCGCAGCCACACGGAGTCCAAAATGTATGCGCGCGATCTGTTGAAGGTGAGTGTGATCTATCTGCCGCTTCTGCTCACCGCACTCATGCTTAACGCGTTGGGAAGGCGCTGAAAATATGGCGACAATGGCACATCGTTCCCCGGCATCTACCGGTCATGGCACCGGCGCGGTTCCGATCGAACTCGACGGCCTGACGCATGATTACGGCAGCCGGCTTGCGCTGGACCATCTCAGCTTCCGTGTCAATCGCGGAGAAATCTTCGGCCTGCTTGGCCCCAATGGCAGCGGCAAGACGACGCTCTTCCGCATCCTTTCCACGCTCATGATTCCCAGCTCCGGCACGGCCCGCATCCTCGGCTTTGACGCCGCCAGGGAACCCAACCGCGTCCGCGAAAGAATCGGCATCGTCTTCCAGGCCCGCAGCGTCGACATCAAGCTCACTGTCGGCGAAAACCTCAAGCATCAGGGGCACCTCTACGGGCTCGGCGGCAACCGCCTCAAGAAGCGCATTCATGAAGTCCTCGAGCGCGTCGCCCTGCTCGACCGCATTAACGACAATGTCGAAGAGCTCTCCGGAGGCATGCAGCGCCGCGTCGAGTTGGCCAAGGGACTGATCCACTCGCCCGAAGTTCTGCTACTCGACGAGCCCACCACGGGCCTCGACCCAGGTGCTCGCATCGATCTCTGGCAGTACCTGCGCACACTCCGCGATGAGGAAAACATCTCGGTCCTCGTCACCACACACCTCATGGAAGAAGCCGAACACTGCGACCGCCTCGCCATTCTCAATATGGGCCAGCTCGTCGCCCTCGGCTCGCCCCTCGATCTCAAGAGCGAGATCGGCGGCGACATGGTTACCTTTGAGGCCACCACTCCTGAGCTCGCGGCTGAACTCGGTGAGCGCATCCGCAGCCGCTTCGTTGTCGAGCCAACCGTGCTGGGCAAGTCCGTCCGCCTCGAGCGCGAAGAAGGTCACCGCTTCGTCGCCCAGGTCGTCGAAGCCTTCCCCGGACTCGTCGAAAGCATCTCCGTCGCCAAGCCCAGCCTTGAAGACGTCTTCATCCAGCACACCGGCCATCGCTTCTGGACAGAAGCACAAAACGAAGAATAAGGAGGATCTCCATGGCAACCATGACCACGACTCTCGAGCAGCCGCGTCACGCCTCTGCTCCCGGCATCTGGACACCCGCCTACAGCCTCTGGCTGCGCGAGATCGTCCGCTTCTACCGCCAGCGTTCCCGCGTCGTTGGCGTTATCGCCACACCGCTGCTCTTCTGGATCGTCCTCGGGTCCGGCTTTGCCAACAGCTTCCACGCCAGCGGCTCCTCGTTGAACTACATGGCGTACTTCTTCCCCGGCACCATCGCCATGATTGTGCTCTTCACCGCAATCTTCAGCATGATGTCGCTCATTCAG
>JAJZAL010000381.1 GCA_021799405.1 Acidobacteriota bacterium | reverse complement strand
CGGCGCGGCGAGACGCTCTTCATTGATGCGCGCAAGCTCGGTGTCCTGAAAGATCGCGTCCACCGCGAGCTGACCGATGCGGACGTTGCCCGCATCGCAGGGACGTACCACGCCTGGCGCGGAGACAAAGGCGCAGGCAAATACGCCGACATCCCCGGCTTCTGCAAATCCGCCACGCTCGACGAAATCCGCAAGCACGGCCATGTGCTCACACCGGGACGCTACGTCGGGGCCGAGGCCGTTGAGGACGACGGCGAACCGTTCGAGGAAAAGATGGCTCGTCTCGCCGCCACGCTGCGTCAGCAGCAGGCCGAGGCCGCAAAGCTCGACGCCGCTATCGCCGCCAACCTGAAGGAGCTTGGGTATGGCGAGTAAAAGCTTATCCTACGGGGCAACTGTCAAGGATTCCTTGACGGTTGAATCCCTGACGGTTGAACTTGTAAGCGATCCTTACAAGTTCCAATCGCCCAGCCAGGCTGCCGTGGGGGCAACGGGTAAGGATTCCTTACCAGTTCAAATCTCGCACGCCCGCGCGCAGTTCGCTCAGTATGAGGAGCAACGCCGCCAGCTCGAAGCCAGCCAGCCTGTCAGCGACTTCGACCGAACCGTGGAGCAGATCAAGAAACTGGGAGCGCCGACGCCAAAGCGCGTTCGCAAGGGAAAGAATCCTGCGGATGGGAAGGAGCTTGGCGATGGCGAGTGAGTGGAGATTGGCCAAGCTGGGCGACATCGTCAAGATCGAGCATGGCTGGCCATTCAAGAGCGATCTTTATTCCGGCGATCTCACTGGCAGGCCGATTGTCGTGAGCATTGGCAACTTCAATTACACGGGTGGCTTTCGATTTGGCTCGACCTTATCAAAAGAATATCGAGGAGAATACCCGGCGCAGTACGATCTGAACCCCGGGGAAATCCTACTGGTGATGACTTGCCAGACTGCGGGAGGAGAAATCCTAGGCATGCCCGCTCGTGTCCCTGACGATGGTCGTCGTTACCTTCATAATCAGCGGTTAGGAAAGGTAGTAGTCAAGCGCCCGATGGAGGCCATCCCTGACTTTCTTTACTTCCTCTTTTTAGCCCCTGCGTTCAACCGAGAACTTGTCAACAGCGCCACTGGGACCAAGATTCTCCACACCGCGCCATCTCGTATCGAAACGTTTCAGTTTCGACTTCCGCCTCCGCATGAGCAGCGCGCCATCGCGCACATACTCGGCACGCTGGATGACAAGATTGAGCTGAACCGGAAGATGAACGAGACGCTGGAGGCGATGGCGCGGGCGCTCTTCCAGTCGTGGTTTGTGGACTTTGATCCGGTGCGGGCCAAGGCCGCCGTGCGCCGCGAGCATCCCCGCTGGACCGACTCCGAGGTCTGCCGCGCCGCACTGCCCACGCTCTCCCCCGAAATCGCCGCCCTCTTCCCCGACTCCTTCGAACCCTCCGCCCTCGGCGACATTCCCAAAGGCTGGCGCGTCGGATCGCTTTCTGATGTCGCGCTCCTCAATCCGGAAAGTTGGTCTCGAACTACAAAACCAGAGATCATCCGTTACATCGACTTAGCAAATACAAAGTGGGGCAGAATTGAAGCCACAACCGTTTACTCGAAAGAGGATGCCCCGAGCCGAGCACAAAGAGTTCTCAGATGCGGGGACACCATAGTGGGCACGGTGCGCCCTGGGAATGGGTCGTACGCACTGGTCGCTGAGGACGGACTCACCGGTAGCACCGGGTTTGCTGTTTTGCGCCCACGCAAATCTGAATATCGCGAGTTCGTCTATCTCACAGCAACGGCAGAGGAAAACATCGAGTCACTCGCACATCTGGCAGACGGCGGTGCCTATCCGGCCGTTCGCTCAGAGGTTGTCACCGCCAAGCAAATTGTGATGCCGCCCGACGCAGCTTTAGCCAATTTCGCCAAGCTGACGGAGTCGTTCATCTCAAGATTGGCTGAAGGTGAGCGCGAATCGGACACACTGGCCGCCCTGCGCGATACACTTCTCCCGAAGCTCATCTCCGGCGAGATTCGCTTGAAGAGTGTTGAGCATTTCATTGAGAGCGTTGGCTGATGCAGATTCTATTTGCGGACGAGTCCGGGACACCGCCCCCGCCGGAAAAGACGGCGACAACTCCGTTATTTGTTTTGGGAGGCATTGTAGTTCCCGAAGACTTCTGGTCGAAGCTCGCCGCCGATCTGAAACGGCTCAAGCGGAAATATCGGGTTTCCGGGGAGATCAAATGGCGGTATTTCGCACCACAAAAGCCCGGCTCAAAAAATCACAGCCTGAGTCATCTGAATGTCGCCGAGAAAGAAGCATTGCGTGCGGAACTCTATGAAACGATTTGCACGTACCGTTCCATTCGCCTGATTTGCGTGGCGACGAATGTGCCACTTGCGTACACACTGCAATACATCAAGACGGCAGACGACCTGTACTGGTACTCCTATAAACAGTTGACCGAGCGGTTCCAATATTATTTACAGGACTTGGAGCGCACGGTCGGGCAACGAGTGAATGGAATTGTGGTTTGCGACCATCGAGCGCCACAGGACGATGAGCGGCTCCGCGAACTGCACCATAAGCTGCTGGCAGGGGAAAGAGAGAACTTTTCCAAATACAACAACCTGATCGAAGGGCTGTTTATCGCTCCATCGCACCTGAGCGTCGGCGTGCAGTTCGCGGACATGGTGGCGGGGGCGGTATTCAGAAAATACAGGGCCGGTGACAATCGCTATTTCGCTCAAATTGAGACAGCCTTCCGGCGCTCCCCGGACGGAAAAATCGAAGGTTATGGGTTGGTGAAGTTTCCCAAGGCTGGATGGTAAGAAAAGGCGCCGTGTCGGGGAGAATCCCCGTTCCTGCTAACGTCGGCGCAGTCACGGCGTAGGTTCAGTATGCAGTACCGAGAGGCAGAAGTAAACGGCAATCTTCGGCTTCATTTAATCCCAATGCTAAGATTGCTCGAGGCATGCGGATAAGTGATTGATTGTAAGGAGTTTTCCCATTTAAGCCCATATAAGAATTGTCGTTGACGGTGGAAATCAGCCAGGAGGTTGGGCACTGAGCAAGTTCACCGAATCCGTTGTCGAAGAGGCCGCCCTCGAATGGCTTGAGTCCAGGGGCTGGACGATTCTGCATGGGCCGGAGATTGCCCACGGAATGCCCGTCGCTGAGCGTACCGATCCGGACTTTCGTGATGTGGTGCTGGAGCGCAGGCTGCGCCAGTCGCTGCAACGGCTGAACCCTGTGCTCTCCCAGGATGCCATCGAGGCTGCGCTGCGCAAGCTGACCATCGTAGATGGACCGAGCCTGCTGGAGCGCAACCGCGCCGCCTGGCGGATGCTGACCGACGGCGTTGCGGTGGAGATTGCGCGCCCGGACGGAACGCTGGGCGGCTTTCCCGTGCGCGTGGTGGACTTCGAGCATCCCGAAAACAACGACTGGGTGGCCGTGAACCAGTTCACCGTGCGCGAAGGCCAGCACGTGCGGCGGCCCGACATTCTGCTCTTTCTGAATGGCCTGCCCATCGCCGGGATCGAACTGAAAAACGCTACCGACGAAAAGGCCACCATCTGGGCCGCCTACGACCAGTTCCAGACCTACAAGCACCAGATTCCGTCGCTCTACGTGCATAACGCGCTGCTGTGCATCTCGGACGGCATGGAGGCCCGCGTCGGCTCTCTCACCTCGCCGCCGGAGCGCTTTCTGCCGTGGCGCACGATTGAAGGCGAGAAGCCCGCGCCCGCGACCATTCCGCAGTTGCGCGTGGTGATTGAGGGACTCTTTGACCGGCAGCGACTGCTGGACTACCTGCACTACTTCATCGTCTTCGAGGAAGAGAAGACGGGTACGGTGAAGAAGATTGCCGGATACCACCAGTTCCACGCGGTGAAC
>JAJZAL010000380.1 GCA_021799405.1 Acidobacteriota bacterium | reverse complement strand
GTGATGTCGGCGGCGTCGGAGGGATCGTTCAGCACGCGCGAAATCAAACTGTAGATAGGGGCCTGATACTGCCCAATTAGGAGCGCAAATGCCTCTTCCGAGCCGGCCTGCAGCTCAGTGGCGAGGACGGAATCCTCCGTCCGTATTGCGATTCCAGCAGCCAGATCTCCCAACGCAGAAGCCGCGGACATGCGGTCACCTCAACCCTATCAGGCAAGCGGACAGTTCTCAAGCGTCCGCGCCGATCTTCACCATCGCTGTGGCCGAACGGGCCACTTGTTAGTTAGACAAGCTCCAGCCGGGAAAGGTTCCACATTCTTTCGCCGTGCGGAATCAAAGCCTGCAATCCTCACATCGGGTCAGACAGCAAACACAATGTTTGCAGCAGTTAGGGGCCGACCAATCCGGCGATCCGCAGAATGGATCGCAACGCGCCATTCTTACAGGGGAATCCTTGGCGTGCTTCGCACAGGAATACTGGCGAGCCAGTGCAGCGCTTCCATTGTCTGGTGATTGTGACATTGCGATTTCGGCCAGTTCGTTTGCCTGGCGAAAAGATTAGCAAGGACGAGGAGAGAGATGGACATGACGGTCCCAATCCCCTTGCTGGAACAGAACATTGGGCAGGCCATACGCGTCGATGAATCGAGGTCCGGTGCTGGACATTGTTTTTTAGGGCATCGAGATCGCGACAGGGTGTGGAAGTCTGCTATGTTCGCTATACTGAATGGGCGCGGAGAGATGGCCGAGAGGCTGAAGGCGGCGGTTTGCTAAACCGTTATAGGGCCAAAAGCTCTATCGAGGGTTCGAATCCCTCTCTCTCCGCCACAGACCCTTCCCAAGACATCCCAGAACATCCAAGAAAAATAAAAAATCCCCAGTAAACACCGGGGATTTTGTCTTTTTACGTCTAAAGAGATTCCGGGGAATCCAGTCTTGCATGTGGGTACATTTGAGGGTATATTCCATTCAAGCTGTGGGTACATTGAAAATGAGGCTTTCTGTTGAAGCTGACAGACATTCAGATCAAGCGCATAAAGCGGAGTGCAAAACCCCACAAGGTCAGTGATGGTGGAGGACTATTTCTCTGGGTCACGCCTTCTGGTGGAAAGATTTGGCGCTGGACATATAGGCATGAGGGAAAGGCCAAGCTCATGTCATTCGGCAGCTATCCAGATGTGTCTTTGTCGCTGGCCAGAGAGCGCCACGCTGAGGCACGCAAACTGCTGGCTTCCGGCGTAGACCCAATGGCGCAGCGCAAGGCCGAGAAGTCGCAAGCGGAAAATTCCTTTCAAAGCGTTTCGCTTCGCTGGCTCGAACATTGGAGGCACGGGAAGAGTCCCCGCCATGTGGACTACGTGAAGCGGCGCATGGAAACGGATATCCTGCCCAGCCTGGGTGCGCGTCCCATTGCGGAAATCGAAGCGCCAGAATTGGTGGCGATGACCAAGGCCATTGAAAAACGCGGTGCGCGAGACATTGCCAAGCGTGCTCTGGAGACCACTGGGCAGGTGTTTCGCTACGCCATAGCTCACGGATACGCGAAGCGAAACCCCGCCAGTGAAATACGCCCCCGCGACATTTTGCAGTCTACGCACAAGGTCAACTATGCCCGCATCGATGCCAGAGACTTGCCCGGTTTACTGCGATCCATCGAAGTCTATCCCGGTACGCACGTCACGCGGCTGGCAATGAAGTTGATGGCTTTCACCTTTGTGCGCACCAGCGAATTGATCGGGGCAAGATGGGAAGAGTTCGATATAGACGCTGTCCGCTGGAACATTCCCGCCGAACGCATGAAGATGCGGACGCCGCACATCGTCCCCCTGACCCGGCAGGCATTAGAGGTGCTGGACACTCTGCGGACGCTCACAGGCCAGAGCGAATGGCTCTTTCCTGGCGACCGCAACGCCAACAAGCCGATGAGCAACAACACAATCCTGAAAGGATTGGAGCGCATGGGATACAAGGGCCGCATGACCGGGCACGGATTCCGAGGACTCGCTTCCACGATCCTGCACGACCAAGGGTACGCGCACGAGCACATTGAATTGCAGCTTGCCCACGCGCCGCGCAACGCCGTGAGCGCCGCATACAACCATGCGCTGTATCTGGAGCCACGCGCCAGAATGATGCAGGACTGGGCGGACTTCCTGGAACGCACCCAGCGCGGCGGTAAGGTGCTGCCGTTTCGCGGTTCAGCGGCGTAGTAAAGCCTGAGGAAACCCTCAGGCACTTGCTAGGTTATCAGGCCCACTCAGTTCTTCGACTTTTCTGAAAGTGGGAATTCCGGTTTTGTAGTGGACGAAGGGGCCGTCATGCGACGATTTGAGGATGCAGGATCATGAGCTGTATCGGCGGATATTGGGTATCGAGTCTCCGTGGAAAGTGGAGCGAGTCGAGTTGAAGCTGGAATCGGGCGAGGTGCACGTTTACCTTGGCCACGGCGAGGTGCGGCAGTGGCCGTGCCCGGAGTGCGGCAAGACGTGCCGGCAGTACGATCATCAGCCGGAGCGGCGGTGGCGTCACCTGGACACCTGCCAGTACCAGACGATTTTGCACGCCGAGCCGCCGCGGAGTGAGTGCGGCGAGCATGGCGTACGGGTCGTGAAGCTGCCGTGGGCCGAGCCGGGCAGCCACTTTACGGCGCTGTTTGAGGCGCTGGCCATCGAGTGGCTGAAGGCGTCGAGTCAGAGCGCAGTGGCGAAGTTGCTGCGGCTGAGCTGGGATGAGATGCACGGGATCATGGAGCGTGCAGTACAGCGCGGACTGAAACGGCGCGAGGCCGAGCCGGTGCGGCGGATCGGCGTAGACGAAAAAGCCTTCCGCAAGGGACACAACTACTTGACGCTGGTCAACGATCTCGGCCGGAGCCGGGTGCTGTACGTGGCCGAAGAGCGGAAACAGAGCAGTCTGGACGGGTTCTGGGGAACGCTGACGAAGGAGCAGATGGAAAGCATCGAAGCGGTAGCGATGGATATGTGGGATCCGTACATCGCGTCGGTGGAGGCGCACGTGCCGGATGCGGCAAAGAAGATCGTGTTCGACAAGTTTCATGTGGCACAGCACCTGGGCGAAGCCGTGGACCAGGTGCGGCGCAAGGAGAGCAAGACGCTGAAGGCGGCCGGAGACGATACTCTGACCGGGACGCGCTACGACTGGCTGCGCAAGCGTGCAGCGATGGAGCCGCGGGACCGGCGGGAGTTCGACGTGCTGCGCCGCAGCGGACTGAAGACGGCGCGGGCCTGGGCGCTGAAGGAAACAGCCATGGCCCTCTACGACTACGTCTACGAACGCCCCTGCCGGAAGCATTTCCGTTGGTGGCAGAACTGGGCGCTGCGCAGCCGCCTCCAGCCGATGATCGCCGTGGCGCGCATGCTCAAACGGCGGTTCGAAAACATCATCACTTACCTGCGGCATCGGATTACAAATGCAGCCAGCGAATCGATCAACGCAAAGATCCAGTGGGTGAAATACACGGCACGCGGTTTCCGCAACAAGCAGAACTTCATCCACGCAATCTACTTCCACTGCGGCGGCCTGGATCTGGCCCCACTATCCACTAAATAGCCGGAAGCGCCAAAATTATTTGACACTACTGGAGTAGAGTGCTTCTCGTGAAAGTCCACGTCATCTCGACACGACTCATAACCCTTTCGACGAAGTTTGCTGGGCGAGCTGCTTGAGGGAAAACCTCACGAGCAGTTCCTATGGGGAGGGACTGGAAACGGATCGCGCCCGACGCAGATACCGCGCCAGTCCCTTACCCGACAACGTATCTGTGCCTGGATGCAGAACTGCCGCCGCCTCGTCGCCCGATGGGAACACCGTATCGAAAACTACCTCGGCTTCGTCCCTCTCGCATGCCTCCTGATGCTCCTCAGGCATTGATGAGA
>JAJZAL010000094.1 GCA_021799405.1 Acidobacteriota bacterium | reverse complement strand
ACCGCCCGCATCACCGCAATGTGCCCGTGCCAGAACCCGTCCGCCCGAAAATCCCACGCCGGCACCAGCATCAGCCCCACGCCCGCTCGTCCATAAGAGCGCGACGGATTCGTAAAGTCCATGTCTTTGCAGATCGCCGCGCCCCAGGCTTGCTCGCCAGCGCTGCCCGGCGCGGTAAATTTTGTCTGTCTTTTCCCCGGCGCAAAATGGCTGGTCTCGAACGGCGGCAGCAGATGTTCTTTGTAGTAGGTGCGCACCGCGCCATCCGGCGTATAGATACGCGCCTCATTGTGCCGCCCTGTCGCCCCCATGCGCGCCATACCCACCACCAGTACCGCGCCGGAGTGATCCGCAATCGGCTGAAAAATCGCGCCGACCTTTGCTACATCGGCATCGGGAACGAGTCCCATGTCCTCGGGCATCACTACCGCCCGGGCTCCCCGCGCAATCAGTTCCCGCGCCCGTTCAGCGTAGTGCTCAAATAAGTGCTGCGTCGAGGCTCCCGGCTCGTCGATCGAGGCGCCTCCATTGGCATCTGAGGCAATCAGCCCCACCTTCACGCTGGGCCCCGGCTGCGGAATCTCCATCCGCGCGGCCCCGAAAATCAAAACTGCGGCCACTATGCCCGTGGTCGCCCCCAGCACACACACTGCCTGCCGCCGCGCCGATCCCCAACGATGCATCGCTAGCGCCAGCCCGGCAGGAAACAGCATCAGCACAAATCCCATCCCCCACGGTCCCGCCACGGAGGCGAACTGCAGAAACGGCAAGAAATTCAACTGCGAATACGCAACGCATCCCGCGGAACCGTTGGTCCAAAGCAGATTGCGCACAAATTCGAACGTCACCCACACGGCAGGCAGCGCAATCCACGCACTCCATATCTCCTCGCGCCGCTCCAGTGTCCTCATCAACAGCACGCCTGCGGAAAACGCAACAGCTTCCAGCCCAAAATCTAAAAACCACAGTATCCGCGGCGCGTGAAGAATGTGCAGATAGGACCAAAGGTTCAATGCACCGGCCATCCACACAGCCCCAGCCATCACTCCCGCCTGCCACGCCGGTTTGCTAAGCGCAAACCAAAGCACCGGCACCGGAGCCAGCCACATCAGCGGCCAAAGCGGCATCAGTCCATCGCCGTAAAACAGCATCAACGCCGTCGATGCAAACACCGCCAGCGCCACCAACCCGCGGCGAAACCTATCGACGGATCCCATTGAGATACCTTCCAAATGCCCCATGGCACAAGGCGCGAAATTCCGCTTCCGAAACTCCCACGCGCCCTCCCTGATACAGCATCACCAGCCCCTGCAATAGCGCGCCGACCTCAAACGTGATCTCCCACACGTCGTCGCGTTGAAATATCCCCCGCTTCATGCCCGCTTCCAATGCCGCCGCGGCAAACTTCGCCGTCGGTGACTTCCCCGTACGAAAATCGCCCGGAAACTGCCGCGCCCCAGCCCGTTTGTGCAAAAACATCAGCTCGAAGAGGTGTGGCTGCTCCAGCGCAAAATCCAGAAACACATCCAGAATTCGCCTCAGTTGCTTCTCAGGATCTTCCGGCAAATCAAGCGCGCCCACGCGCCGCGCCAGTTCCTCAAATCCGGCATCCGCCAGCGTATTTAGCAAGGCATCGCGGTCCTCAAAATGGCGATAGAGTGCCATTGGAGTCACGCCCACAGCCGCTGCCACGCGCCGCATCGTCACAGCTTCCGCCCCTTGGCGGTCCAGCAGTCTTTGGGCGGCAGAAACGATCTTCCCGCAAGTGGACAATCTCTTCACGTATACGATGTATACCATATAAAGTATACGGCGTATACATCGGTCCTAAACAACCCGCCGCATCCGCGCAGCCAGACAAACCAAAAGGGGTTGCGAGAAACCCCTCGCAACCCCTTCCTCACGGCAATAATGCTTTAGATCGGCAAAGCGCGGCCGTCTACACCCGCACAACCTTCCGCGCCGAATCCACCAGCTCTTCCACCACATCCCGGCTGCGCTTCACATAGTCCTGCGCGCGGTCCTGGACGTCATCCTTTGTATCCCTCAGGTAATCGCCGGCGTCTTCGATGCTGCGCCGCAATTGCCGGCGCGTCCGCTCGCCGGTTTGCGGCGCATACAAAAGCGCAATGCTGGCGCCCGCCGCCACTCCCACCGTAAACGCCGCCCAGACTTTCAAGGTATCCATAAAGACTGCCTCCTCGTTCGTGAGCCAATAAAGCTCTCCTCTTCTCATTCATTGAGATACAACCGGCTGATCGTGGGTTAGCTGGCGACTTCCAACCCGCCCCGTTTCGGTCGTTCCAAAAATGAAAACCGCCCCCAGGCAACTTCCCTGAGGACGGCTCGAACGGTTGAAATTCATCTAGTTACTGAGTCCTACTGCTTGGCCTGCAACTGCTGCACCTGCAGGGTCACCAGGTCCGTAAGATCCTTCTTCTCGATCCCATGCACTTCCTTGTTGAACTCGTCCACTTTGCTCGACCAGTTCATGGAGCAGAACTTTGGCCCGCACATCGAGCAGAAAGCCGCTTCCTTGTAGTACTCGTCTGGCAGCGTCTCGTCGTGCATGCTTCGCGCCGTCTCCGGATCAATCGACAGCGCAAACTGCTTCTCCCAGTCGAACGTGTAACGCGCATAGCTGATCGCGTCGTCGCGGTCCTGCGCGCCCGGCCGGTGTCGTGCAATATCCGCCGCGTGCGCCGCAATCTTGTACGCAATCATGCCGTCCTTCACGTCCTTCTCGTCCGGCAGTCCAAGATGCTCCTTCGGTGTCACATAGCACAGCATCGAAGCCCCATGCCAGCCGATCATCGCCGCCCCAATCGCTGACGTAATGTGGTCATAGCCCGGCGCAATATCGGTCACCAGCGGACCCAGTGTGTAGAACGGAGCGCCGTCGCAAAGCTCCACTTCCTTGTCCACCTGCTCCTTGATCTTGTCCAGCGGCACGTGCCCCGGACCTTCGATCATCACCTGCACGTCGCTTTCCCACGCCTTTCGCGTCAGCTCACCCAGCGTCTTCAGCTCGGCAAACTGCGCCTCGTCGCTGGCGTCCGCGACGCAACCCGGCCGCAGACCATCGCCCAGCGAGAAGCTCACGTCGTGCTTCGCCATCACCTTCACGATCCGGTCAAAGTGCTCGTACAAAAAGTTCTGCTTGTGATGGTGCGTCATCCACTGCGCCAGCACCGCGCCGCCGCGGCTCACGATACCTGTAATCCGCTTGGCCACCATCGGCACGTACTGGATCAGCAGACCCGCATGGACCGTGAAATAGTCCACACCCTGCTCGGCCTGCTCTTCAATCACTTCCAGGTAAACGTCGATGTTCAAATCCTCGATCCGCTTCACCCGGCTCAGCGCCTCATAAATCGGGACCGTCCCGATCGGCACAGGCGAGTGCCGCAGAATCGCATCCCGAATCTCCGGAATATCACCGCCCGTCGACAAGTCCATCACGGTGTCGGCCCCAAACTGCACTGCAGTGTGCAACTTGCGCAGTTCCTCGTCGATATTCGACGTCACCGCCGAATTCCCGATGTTTGCGTTCACCTTGCACTTCGAAGCCACGCCGATCGCCATCGGTTCTAATTCCGGATGGTTGATGTTCGCCGGAATGATGAGCCGTCCGGCAGCGATCTCGTCTCGCACCAGTTCCGGGGTAAGCTTCTCGCGCTTTGCCACATACGCCATCTCCTCGGTGATCAGGCCTTTACGGGCAAAATGCATCTGCGACACGTTCGTGTCGCCGCTCCGCGCGGCTTCAGCTTTGCGCCGCTCGATCCACTTGGCGCGGGGTTTCAGAATCTCTAACGTCGGATTGGAAGCCATGATCACCTCTCGGAAGGGAGTTTCTCTGCGCTCTCTTCTTGCAATCTCTGCTGGATTATAAATCGCGGACCGCTGACCTACGCCCGGCTCCGCACGGTTCCTGTCGATGCCGCTCTGGCAGCATCCCCTCCTTGTTATTCTCCTCCACAATTGACATAAATCGCACCCCCTGTGACAGCAATCACATGCTCTGCTTTGCCCGTCTGCCGTAAAATGGTTGCGTGATGAAGAGCAACGGACACACCTACAAAATCGCCATCGCCATCTTCATAATCCTCGGCTCCATCGCTTATCTGTCGATCAGCGCGGAGCAGTCGAACAAGAGCTACTACGTCACCATCCAGGAGCTCCAGACGATGGGCAACAAGGCCTACACCCGCCATCTGCGCGTCTCTGGACAAGTTGTGCCAGGCAGCATCGTGCGTCAGGGTCCGAATGCTGACTTCACTCTTTACGAACACGATCGCAAGCTGCGGGTGGAATATGTTGGCCAGGAGCCGCCGCCGGACACCTTCAAGAACAATTCGCCGACCCTTGCCGTCGGCCGGTATGGCCGCGATGGCGTCTTCCATGCCACCGAGCTTCAGTCCAAGTGTGCTTCGCACTACGCACCTGCCAAGCCCGGCGCCCAGCCCGCCATGCAGTCCACCGCAAAGAATTCTTCCACGGCTCCCGCCACTACGGCCATGGCCGACGCACAGCCGAACCTCCACCAGTAACTCGCAAGGTATGAGCCCGAGCCTCATCGACGGCACCGCAGCAAAAGAAAGTCTCACAACCAGGCAGCACGAGCCCAATGCTCCTGCAACCCCTGAATCTATGGCCTCCGTCGCACAGCTCGAATCCGTCTCCAAGCTCTACGGCACCTTCGCCGCACTCCGCAAAATCACGCTCCAGATCGAGCCGGCCCGCTGTTACGTCCTGCTCGGAGAAAACGGCGCCGGCAAATCTACGCTCCTGCGTGTGCTTGGCGGTCTCATACGCCCCACTTACGGCAACATCAAGGTCTTCGAGGGCATCCGCCCTGACGAGGCTCGCGGTCGCATCGGCTACATGAGCCATGCCCCTATGCTTTACGACCAGCTCACCGGGATGGAGAACCTCCACTATTTCGCCAGCCTCTATCAGAAGCGCGAATGCCTCACCCCGGAGCAGGCGCTCACGGCCGTCAGTCTCGACCCCGAGCTCAAGCGCCCCATATCCCAGTATTCACAGGGCATGCGTCAGAGGGCTTCGCTCGCCCGCGTTCTCATCTCGCAGCCTGAGCTGCTCCTGCTGGACGAGCCCTTTTCCAACATGGACATCGCCAGCGCCCACCAGATGCTCGCCCTTGTCCAGAGAATCCGCGAGCAGGGCCGTACCATCGTGCTCACCACCCATCAGCGCGATCTCGCCGAGCCCATCGCCGACTACCTCGTGTTCCTGCGCGCTGGCGCACTCGATTCGCTCCACCTCGGACCTGCATACGCTCCGTATACCGCGGGAGCACCCGCATGAGAACCAACGCCGCCCGCTTCCTGGATACCCTCAAAATCCCCTACAAGCTGCGCGAATATGAGGTCCAGCCCGAAGAATTCTCTGCCGTCATCGTGGCCGAAAAAATCGGCCTTCCCCCAGATCAGGTCTTCAAAACCCTGCTCTGCGTCACGCACGACCGCGAACACATCTTCGCCGTCGTCCCAGGAAACCAGGAGCTCGACTTCAAGAAACTCGCTCAGGCAGCCGGCACGCGCAAGGCCGAAATGGTTTCTCTGAAAGACGTACAGCCGCTCACCGGCTATGTCCGTGGAGGCGTCACGGTCTTCGGCGCCAAAAAGAACTTCCCTGTTTACGCGGACGAAACCATTCAACTTTTCGACACTATCTCTGTCTCCGCTGGCGCGCGCGGCCTGCAGATGCTGCTTTCGCCCGCCGATTACCTCCGGGCGTCCGAGGCCATCCTTGCGCCGCTTACCCGGGAGGCCGCATCATGAGCGCCATCCGCCGTCGCCCCTATGTCCTTGTCCACCTCGCCAAGGATCTCAAGATTGAATGGCGATCCAAAGACTCCGCCAACGCCATGCTTTTCTTTGCATTGCTGGTCGTAGCCATCTTCAGTCTCGCCTTTGATCCCACCAACCCGGACCTGCACAAATTTACCGGCGCGATTCTCTGCGTCGCGGTCATGTTCGCCGCCATGAGCGCACTTAATCAGGTATGGGCGCGCGAGTTGCAGAATCAGGTGCTCGACGCCCAGCGCATGACCAATGCCGGTGCCAATGACCTCTTCATCGGGAAGGTCCTCGCCAACTTCATCCTGCTCACCACCGTCGAACTGATCCTCACCCCGATCTTCGTCATCTTCTACAACCTGAACGTGGTCGGAAATGTCTGGCTTCTGGCTGCCGTCATCCCTCTCGGCACCTGGGCTCTGATCGTCAACGGCGTCTTTTTCGCAGCACTTTCCATCCGCACTCGCAGCCGCGAACTGCTCCTGCCGCTCATCCTGCTGCCCATCTTCATCCCCGCCCTGCTCGCGATGGTCATGTCCACCACGGCGATTCTCACGGGCACCTCCGAGCCAACTCTTTGGATCAAAATGCTCGCCGTCTACGACATCATCTTCACCACCGTCTGCCTGCTGCTCTTTGACACAGTGCTCCACGCCGAAGGCTAGAGCATTTCCCCTATTGGTATAGACCGAAGAGAGAATCTCAATGCAGCTTTTCCGTTAAGAAAAGCTGCGCTTGGTTGAATTCAGAAAGTTCACAGGAATAGGGGAAATGCTCTAGAGCACTTTAACGGCTCCACTCCGTTCCCTGGATCGGGGGAGAAGTGTTTGTTGGGGGGTTATTGCATCGGCGAGGAACCGTCGACGATGGCCACGCCGGCAGGCGCATGAAACTCGAAAGCGGAATCGGGTGCAGGGACGTTGTCGGTCTCACCGGAAAACTGGAATTCGTTGACGACGCCGTCGGTTTCGACGACGCGGATCTGGCGGATGATGCCGTCGGGAGTGACGGTTAGACTCAGGCTGGAGATCTGTTTGCCCATGCGGCGCGGAACGCCCTGAAGGGTATAGGCGCCGTTCTGCTGGGAAATGATGCGGAGGTCGCTGATTTCGCGTTCCAGGTTCGTGTGGCCGAGGAGGAAGCGGAGTGGGGACTGGAGGTCGTCAATCTGCTTAGCGGGGACGCGCTGGGCCTCTGTCTGGCCGGGTGTGTAGAAGTAGCCGTACTTGTGATTGAGGATGTAGAGCTTGCCGTTGGGGTCGGTGTAGGTCCAGCGCATGAGGCCGGGCTTTTTGAGCAGCAGGGCGCCGGATTGGCGCTTATTCATGCCCATGCCTTCGTAAGTCTGGACGAATTGGACCTCAAGTGAGCGGAGTTCGTCATAGTGACGGTCGACGCGGCGAGCCAGTGTGGCGGCATCGAGCGTGGCCGCACGGGCTGACAGGCTGAGCGCGAAGAACGGAAGGAGAACGAAAAGCCGCCAGAGCGCGGAGAACTGGCGGCGGGATGAGAATCTTGTCATTACTGGAGGGGTACCGTGCAGTTGACGCCACCGGCTGGGTCAGCCTTGATGGTGCCCGACATGTCGAGGCAAAAGCCGCGATGGCCGGTCTTGCCGACAGCCTGGGGCACGGCGGTGGCTTCGTAGCTGGTATACATGTCGTGGTTGTTGACGGTGGTCTTGGTGCAATTGGTGATGTTGAAGGTATAGCCGGACTTTTCGCCCGCGGCGAGGTCATTGGGCAGCAGCTGCGCGGCTTGCGCGGTGGGTGGGCCGGACTTACCTTCGCCGCCGAGCGCGGCCAGCGAGCAGGCATAGCCGTCCTGCGGGTAGGTGGCGTTGTATTGAGTCTCCGCTTCCTGAATTGCGCGCAGGGATTCCAACGCCGAAGTCTCGTTCGCCGAGGCCCGGAGATTGAGCATGTTGGGGATGGCGATGAGCATGAGGATAAGCATGATCGAGATGACGATCAGCAGTTCCATCAGCGTAAAGCCTGCTTCAAGGAGCGAATGGCCGCCGGTCGTGCGGCGTACCCGATTTCGGAGAGTCGTGAGCTTCATGGCAGATACCTAACTGGAAATGCTAAAACAACTGGACGCAGAGAGCCAGAAAAGCGCTCACACGCCAGTGCGATGGCCGTCGACGGACGGTCAGAGACTGGAGGCGGCCTCGGCGGCGACGCAGGAGCGGAAATACTCGAGGCTGAGGCGGAGGCCACTTTCAAGATCGACCCTCGGTTCCCAGCCGAGGAGGCGCTTTGCCTTGGAGATATCGGGCTGGCGTTGTGTGGGGTCGTCCTGCGGCAGGGGATGGTAGACGATGCGGCTGGAGGAACCGGTGACTTTGAGGACAGCCTTGGCGCAATCAAGGATGGTCCACTCGACGGGATTGCCGATGTTGGTGGGCAGGTGCTCGTCGGAGCGCGAAAGGCGCAGGATGCCGTCGATTTCGTCCGAGACATAGCAGAAGCTGCGCGTCTGGCCGCCATCGCCGTAGACGGTGAGGTCTTCGCCCCTGAGGGCCTGGACCATGAAATTGGAGATGACGCGACCATCATTTTTCTGGAGGCGGGGCCCGTAGGTGTTGAAGATGCGGACCATGCGCGTGTCTACGTGGTAGTAGCGGTGGTAGGCCATAATGAGCGCCTCAGAGAAGCGCTTGGCCTCGTCGTAAACGGAGCGGGGCCCGATGGGATTCACATTGCCCCAGTAGTCCTCAGTCTGGGGATGAACGGATGGGTCGCCGTAGCACTCCGAAGTGGAAGCGTGCAAAAATCTGGCCTGATAGCGATGCGCGATATCGAGGACGTTACGGGTGCCGTCGGAGCCGACGCGGAGGGTTTCGACGCCGAGGCGGGTATAGTCGACGGGGCTGGCCGGCGAGGCGAAATTGAAGACGTAATCGACGGGGCCAAGATCGAATGGTTCGATGATGTCCTGCTCGACGAGCTCGAAGCGGGATTCACTCTTCAGATGCCTGAGATTGTCGAGTGAGCCGGTGCAAAGGTTGTCGACCCCGATGACGGAGTGCCCCTCGGCGACCAGAGCATCGGTTAGGTGGGAGCCGAGGAAGCCGGCGGCTCCAGTGACGAGTACACGCATGAATCTCTCTCTGTGGGCGAGTGAGCGATCTGATTTATTGCCTAACGCGATGGTAGCGAAGGAGATGAATCGGCGGCAACCGGAAGAGGATCGTGACTCCCATGAATTAATTCTGGGATAGTGGCATAGAGAGATGGCGACGGTGGGACTACAGGGGCGGATATGGGTTCTGGCTGAGGAGGAGGGATTCTCCGGCGCCGGGATGGCTGCGGTTCCCGAGCCAGGGAGCGCGGAAGACTTGCGCGAGCGGGAGCGGTTTGAGGCGTGGGTGGAGGCTGGACGAGCGGGGACGATGGAATATCTGAAACGGCGGAACCCAGCTGGGCAGCTGTTGCGATCGTCGCTGCGTGAAGCCATGCCGTGGGCGCGGTCCGTCATAGTGTGCATGGTCAATTACAACGGCGATGCGCCTTATTCCACGGATCCGGCGCCAGCGGACGCAGGGTGGATTGCACGGTATGCGTGGACGGGGAGCGGCGGCAAACCAACGGATTATCACAAGGTGCTGTTGCGGAGGCTGGAGCGGCTGCGGGCCAGGCTCGCTGGGGAGTTTGGAGAATTTGAAGCGCGGTGCTATGTAGACACGGGTCCGCTGGTGGAACGCGTGTATGCGCAATACGCCGGATTGGGGTGGGTGGGCAAGAATACCTGCCTGTTGAATCAGAAGCTGGGGTCGTGGCTGTTTCTGGGGGTAATTTTGACATCCTTGGAAGTGCCGGCGGGCGAATCGGCCGCGCTGGCAGCCGACCGCTGCGGGATTTGTACCCGGTGCATTGATGCGTGCCCGACGGGTGCGCTGGTGGCGCCGAGGCAGATGGATGCGACCAGGTGCATTTCATACCTGACGATAGAGCACCGGGGAAGCATTCCCGAGGATTTGCGGGAGGGAATCGGAAGGCAGGTGTTCGGCTGCGATATTTGTCAGGATGTGTGCCCGTGGAACTCACGACGAAGGGCGCCGGTGGGGAGTGATGCCGAGTTGGAGACACGCAGGGACCTGGTGAATCCGGCGCTGGAATGGCTGGCGGAGATGGATGAAAGTGCTTTCGGGGAACGATTTTTCGGGTCTCCGGTGAAACGGGCGAAATTTACGGGATTTCGACGGAATCTGGCGATTGCGATGGGCAACAGCGGCAGCAGGGGGTTTCTGCCGCGGCTGCGCGAGTGGGCGCAATCAAGCGAAGACGAGGTCGCGGAGGCGAGCAGGTGGGCTGTCGCCAGACTGGAGGCGAGCCCGAGCCTCGCGGGCAAGCGAGGCCCGGATGCAATAGGTGGCGGAAAGCCTGACTGCGCGACTCCGGAGAAGAGCTGAAATTTTGGATTGGGCTGGACGGTGGACTAAGCGCCGCGCACTACATTGGCTGCGTTCAATCCCTTGGGCCCCTGCTGACACTCGAACTCGACAGCTTCGCCCTCGTTCAATGTCTTGTAGCCCGAGTCCTGGATAGCGGAGAAATGGACGAATACGTCTTCTCCGGTGGACCGCTGAATGAAACCGTAACCTTTAGCTCCGTTAAACCACTTGACTACGCCTTGCTCTTTCACGGCAACTCCTCTTGTTATGGGCGAATGTCCGCCTCTTGTTTCCCTCCATAAACAGCAAAAGCCCCGTTTCCGCGCGGATAGCGCAGATTACGGAAGCTTCACCGCGACCTGGCGGGCACAAAAGGTATTACTAATGCAAAACATCAAAAACGGCCTTCCAAAAACGACTTAGACAAACTGCCATTTCACTAAATCGTGACCTTGTTATGGCAGGAACCGGGCTGTAAATCAAGAAAAAAATGCATAAATTGACAAAATTGTTCCGGGTTAGAGGGAGAAAAGGGCAATTTTGAGACTTTGGGAGGGTTGGGAATCGGGGCGCTAGCAGGTTCTCTTCAAGAAGGCTTGGTTGCGAGTCATGCGGGAATAGTATGAAAGAAGAGCATCCTTATTCGGAACATGCCCACGGAAGAGTCCACGTCTCGATTGCGCCGGCTGCTTCGATTTCCGCGGCCGAAGGAACAGTGGCCACATATCGCGTCGCTGGCCCGGTATCTGAGCCGCACGGAAGTGCATACTTATGCTTTCAGCGTCGCGGCGAATGCGATTCTTTCACTGTTTCCGTTCATCGTGATGCTGTTCACGGTGGCGCGGCAGGTCTTTCACTCGCGGGCCATGACGGAGATGGTGGCGAGCATGGTGGGATATTTTCTGCCGTCGAATCAAAGCTTCGTGATCCGGAATATGTCGCTGCTGGTGCATCCGCGAGGGCAGGTGCAGGTTCTTGCAATAGTGATGCTGCTGATATCGTCGTCGAGCGTGTTTATGCCGTTGGAAGTTGCGCTGAACCAGGTGTGGGGCGTGAAGAAGAGCCGTCCGTACCTGTGGAACCAAGTGCTGTCCCTGGGGCTGGCGATTGGGGTGGGTGTGCTGGCGGTGATCTCGGTGGCACTGGCGGCGGCGCAGAACAGGATATTGGGGTTCGTGTTCCTGGGCCATACGGACAACATGTTCTTTGACTTTCTGGCACACACATTTTTGCGTATCTCGGCCGCGCTTCTCAGCGTATCGATATTCTTTTTGACCTACTGGCTACTGCCAAATCGGAAGGTGCCGGTGCGGGCGGTCTTCCCGGCGGCTATTGTGACGGGGCTGATCTGGGATGCGGCCAAGGCAGTGTACGTGATGGTGCTGCCGTGGCTGGACCTGCGGTCGGCGTACGGGCCGTTCGCGGTATCCGTGACCCTGATGATCTGGGCGTTTTTGACCGGATTGCTGTTGCTTTCGGGGGCTCACTTTTCCGCCACGCGCTATGTGCGGCTCGCGGGGCAGGAGCTTGGTATGGGAGCAGCGGGTTTTGGAGATAAGCTCGAATAGAAAGGTCCTAAGCAGCGCGAAAGGTGAAGTTCGCGCTACACTCGCTAGACAGTGAGCCGGCTAAAGAATTTTGAGACAAGATTTTTTGCCATGCTGCGGCGCCCGGCCCCGAAAGGCTGGGTTCATCGCAGCGCGTTCTGGTTGCTGTTGACCTATGCGGCGTCTGCTCTGCTCGGGTTCTTGCCGGGTCGGTGGGGTGGCGGCTTTCAGGCTATCTCTGACTTGCTGCTGGTGGTACTGCTGCCGCTGGTCGCGGTGCTGCTGTTTCGGTACATTTTCGGGCGCTTTCTGTGGAAGGTTCGCAACCGTCTGATTGTGACGTACGTGCTGATGGGGCTGGCGCCGGTGGTGCTGTTTGTGACGCTGGCCGGGACATCTCTTTACATTTTTTCAGGACAATTCGCGATTTTCGCCAGCGCGGCCGAAGAGCATGCGGAGCTAGTGCAGATTGCGGCGGAGAATCGTGTTTTCGCAAGCCACTTAGCGCGGGAGATAGCTGCAGGCATACCGATGGAAAAGCTTTCGCTGCCGGGCGCGAGGGAACTGGTGACGAGGCGTAATTTCCCGGACATGCACCTGGCGATTTTTGTCGAGGGGAAGCAGGTCCAGGTCAAGGCTGCGGGGCCGAATCCGCAGGACATCGCGAAGCTGCCAAAGTGGGTGGGGAGCAAAGATTTTGAAGGCATTGTTTTTGACCATGGGAGACTTTACCTGCGGGCGATAGACAGTGACGAGGCCAAGGGGCACCGGGTTACTGTGATCAGCAGCCTGCCGCTGGGGCAGAAGAATGTGGATCAGATTGCGGCTGGTCTGGGGACGGTAACGATTCTGCCGAGTGCGGACATTCACGGCACCAAGACGGTCGCGACGGTGCCGGAGGGAAGGTCGAGCGTCAATATCAAAATTCCGCGGGGCGGCGGTAAACCCGGACGGGAGACTCTGGCAACGCTGTACGGCAAGGGAGCAGTGGTGGGCGGGCAACTGCCGAAGGCACGGCATTTTTTCGATGTTCCCGTGACGTTTCCTGCGCCGCTGAGCACCACGGACTGGCAAACGGGGCAACAGCATGAGGCTCTTCTGTATGTGACCTCGCGGCCGTCGCTGTTGTATGAGCGACTCTTTAACACCTCCATCTCCATGGGGTACCTCCTTCGCGACGTGCTGATCGGGCTGGCGATCTTCTTCGGGATGCTGGAGCTGCTGGCGTTTTATGGCGCGATGCGGTTAAACCGGACAATCACGAAATCGATCCGGGACCTGTACAGCGCGACGGAGGCGATCGACCGGGGAGATTTCGAGCACCGGATTGTGGTAAAGCGGCGCGACCAGCTCGCGGCACTGAGCCAATCCTTCAACGATATGACGGCGTCGCTGGCGCGGCTGCTTCAGGAGCAGAAAGAAAAGCAGAAGCTGCAGAGCGAGCTGGCGATCGCACAGGAAGTGCAGGCGAACCTGTTTCCGGGCGCGAACCTGCAATTAGGCGGGCTTGAGGTATACGGCACCTGCCTGCCGGCGCGTACGGTTAGCGGGGATTACTACGACTTCCTGGTGTTGAGCGAAAAGTCCCTGGGGATTGCGCTGGGGGATATCAGCGGGAAGGGAATCTCGGCGGCGCTGCTGATGGCGACGCTGCATTCGGCGGTGCGGGCATACCGCTTTGCCGGACACGAGATGGCGCTGGCAGCGCAAAGTCTACTGACGAAGGCCGGACAGCAAAATCCTGAATTTGAGGTGGAGAGCGGACGGCTGTTCACCGAGCCGGCGAGGATTTTGCGGCTGCTGAACCGGCACCTGTACCGGAGCACGCAGCCGGAGAAGTACGCCACGCTCTTTCTGGCGCACCTGGAGGTGGAGACGCGCCAGCTGACCTATGCGAACGGCGGGCAACTACCGCCCCTGCTGCTGCGGGGCGACGGTTCCGTGGACCGGATGGACCGAGGCGGCGCCGTGGTGGGGCTGATCGACAATCTGGCATACGAGCAGGGCGTGGAACATATGTATCCGGGCGACATTTTGATTGCATACAGCGACGGGGTTACGGAACCGGAGAACGACTTTGGGGATTTTGGCGAGGAACGGTTGGTGGAGGTTGTACAAAGGCACAGGCACCTGCCGCTGGACGTGATTGCAAACCAGGTTCTGCACGCGCTGCGAGGATGGATTGGAGACCAGGAGCAGCCGGATGATATTACGCTTGTCCTGGCCCGCTATGGGCACGCAGAAGGGTGAGCCTCGGGCCGGCTGCTGGCCGGGCACTCGCGATTTGGCCGCATTTCCGCTCGACGAGCCGCAAAAGGGGGTCCTGGGGTTGCGGGCTTATTTGACTGCGAAAGCTTTGACCGCGATGTCATTTGGGTGGGCGCCGGCGGGCAGGATGGTGAAGAGCTGGCCGGCAACGGGTACTCCATGCTGCGTGTAGGAGAGGGTGCGGACGACGGAGACATCCCCTGAGCCCTGATCCGCGGCGAAAAGCCAGAAACCGTCCGAGGAAAAGGCCAATGCGTCGGGCTGGTCGCCGACGTGGACGGTATTGATGAGCTTGCCGAAATCAATCGAATAGACGCCGATGGTGTTGGCGTTGAAGTTGCTAACCCAGAGCGTGGAATCATCCGAACCAACGATTCCGTAGGAGGGGTGTGCGCCGACCAGGTATGCTCCACCGACCTCATTGGTGCTTGTATCGATTTCCGAGATTGTGTTGCTGCCGAAGTTTGAGACAAATATCTCGCCGCCATCTGGTTTGAGGGCGAGATGAACGGGCGTCTGGCCGACATCCAGAAGAGCAAGCTCACGGTCCGGAAGGGTGCGGCGGTTGGGATGATCGTGGTCCGGATGCTGGGCGAGGCCGAGGACCATCACGTGATGGGTTCCGGAACAGGCGATGAATGCCTTGGAGGAGTCGGGCAAAATGACGGCATCCGTGGCCTGGGGACAGCCGGACCAGACGCTTCGTACTTTGAGGGTATGCGGATCAATGACGGTGACGCTGCCGCTCTTGCGATTGGTGACGACGAGACTGTTGCCGTCTGGTGAAAGCATTGCGAATCCGGGGCCATCACCGACGGCGATGACGGCGATCTGCCTGCGCATTTCGAGATTGATGACCGAGACGCTGTTGGACGCGCTGTTGGCGACATAGGCGCGTTGCCCCGTGGGGTCTACGTCAATGAAGTATGGCTGCTGCTGCACGGGGATGGTGGCGACCACGCGGTTGGTTTCCGTGTCGATGACGGAAACCGAGCCGTTGTGCCCCTTGTAGCCGGTGTTGACGACATAGACTTCGTTCCGGGAGGGGCTGATGGCTATGCCGTCGGGGTTATGGCCGACATCGATGGTGCGGTCGACGCGGAGGTATTTCACGTTGATGACCGTGACGGTGTTGCTGCCGCCGTTGGTGACGTAGGCGTACTCACGCAGGTTGGAGGGGTAATGAGGCAGGTGCTTGCGCGTGCATCCGGTGAGCAGCAGTGCACCGGCACATAGGGGCAACAGAAAGGCGCAAGAAAGGCGGCGTGCAAGACGCCGCCCTCCGGGCGTTGAGGTTGCGACGAAGAATTTAGACGGTTGCAGAGCCCGCTGCTCCCACACTTTCGCTGAGATTGATGCCACGGGGAATATTCCTGTGGAGAATTCCGGCAATCTGACTGCACTCGTTGAAGAGATTTTCGTATTGTTCCGGATAAATGGACTGCATGCCATCCGAGAGCGCCTTGTCGGGCTGGTGGTGCACTTCGACAATGAGGCCATCGGCGCCGACAGCAACTGCAGCGCGGGCGAGCGGAGTCACCTTGTTGCGCTTGCCGGTGCCGTGGCTGGGATCGACGATGATGGGCAGGTGGCTGAGGCGCTGGACGGCCGGAACAATGCTGAGATCGAGCGTGTTGCGGGTATGGTCTGTGAAGGTGCGGATGCCCCGCTCACAGAGAATGACTTCGTAATTGCCCTCGCTCATGATGTATTCGGCGGCCATGAGCAGCTCTTCGAGAGTGGCGGAGAGACCGCGCTTGAGGAGGACGGGCTTGCGCTTGCGGCCAGCGGCGCGCAGCAGCGAGTAGTTTTGCATGTTGCGTGCGCCGATCTGAATCACATCGGCGTAGCCGGCGACGAGCTCAAGCGCTTCGGAGTCGATGGCCTCGGTGACGATGCGCATTCCGAAGCGCTCGCGGATTTCGGCCATGATTTGCAGGGCCTGCTCGCCGAGGCCCTGGAAGGCGTAGGGCGAGGTGCGGGGCTTGTAGGCTCCACCGCGGAAGAATTGAGCGCCGGTCTTGGCAATCTGTTCGGCGACGGCAAAGGCCTGCTCGCGCGACTCGATGGAGCAGGGGCCGGCGATCATGGCGAGATTGCGGCCGCCGATGGTGGCGTCCGTGCCGGGGAAGCGGATAATGGTGTCCTCTTCCTTCACATCGCGGCTGACCAGCTTGTAGGGCTTGGATACGCGGATGACTTCGGCGACGCCGGAGAGTTCTTCGATGTTGCCCTGGTCGATTTGGCCCTGGTTGCCGGTGATACCGATGGCCGTGCGCTGCGCTCCGGGCAAAGGATGAGGGCGAAAACCAAGTTGTTGGATGTGGTCGCAGACCGCCTGGATTTCCTCGGGCGTAGCCTGCGGCTTCATGACGACCAGCATGTCAGTGAACCTTCCTTGTCTGTTCAGTGTAGCTTAAGGGCGCGGATGGGCGTGCTTTTTTGCTAGAGCGCGGGCGTGGCACACGATGGGGCTGTGCAGTTGAATGTCCTGCGGCCGGCGTGAAGCGGGACGACGAGGTTGTGTGAGGCAGTCTCGTTGCAGATAGGAGTGTGCCTGGCCTGGCATAGGCTGATGCCAGTGGCTCAGCCCGACTTTCCTTTTGCGATACACCGACCAGATTTGGAAGACACGGCCCTTCGCAAGGAAGGGCCGCGCAAAGTTCAGTCGCTTTGGGGTATGCGTCAGGACGCGGTCTACTCTGCCCTCCGGTTGCGACGCAGGCGGAAGACGACATATGCCGCGTAGGTGAGCTGGATGATCCAGGTGAAAGCATAGGCAATGTGCAGATGACTGCGATCGAGCGAGTTCATGGCATCACCTCAAGAGATTGCTGTGCGGCCTTTTCTTCGGCCAGTTGTTCACGATGGGCGCTCATGTAGCGCAGGGATGCGATGAGGATGCCCCACATGAGCCAGCCGGCGATGTTCCACCAGACGGCCGGCATCATGCTGGCGGCAATACCGGAGTGAGGTCCGCCGAAGAAGACGGGCTTGGGGTGCTGGGTACGCCACCAGCGGGTGGACATGTAGACGATCGGCACATCGACATAGCCGAAGATGGCCATGACGGCGGCGAGGGTACGCATGGGTGGTCCGGCCGCAAGGCGGCGCAGGAGGAGGTATGCGATGTAAATGAGCCAGAGAACGAAGGTCGAAGTCAGGCGGGGATCCCAGGTCCACCAGATACCCCAGACGGCGCGCCCCCAGAGCGAGCCCGTGACCAGCCCGATGGTGCAGTAGACGACGCCGATTTCTGCCGCTGCCAGAGCGAGCGAGTCGGCTTTCATGGCGAGAGCGGGCTTGCTGTTACGAATGGCCAGATAGGTAATCGAGCAGATGAGGTTGATCAGAAAAAACAGCCCCATTCCGCACCACGAAGCGAAGTGATAGTAGAAGATACGTTGAACATTGCCCTGGGAAGCATCGGGCGGGACGACGTACATGGCCACGTAAAAGCCTTCGATGAGTACGCCAAGAGTCACCACAAACCAGAGCCAGCGAAGCAGCTTCATAGAAATGTCCTTTATGGGGTACGTGCGAGATCAGTATAGGAGGGTATGGGGGGAATGTCAGTGATTCTGCTCACTCGTGATTTGGGGAGTAAGTCTGCACGGCCAGGACGGTTGGCACAAGCAGATGCAAAGACACGAAATTGCAGCTTTTCAGGGGCATATTCCGAACCGGGGAGATTTTGCCATAAAACGCTTCTTGAGTTCTGCCCATCTGTAAAGAGACAGGGGGCACGAAAAGGTTATGAG
>JAJZAL010000093.1 GCA_021799405.1 Acidobacteriota bacterium | reverse complement strand
TTTCGCAACCCGTTGAGCAATTCGGCCGAAACGGGGACGGACAGGAATGGAGCGACGGATAGTCTGTCGTGGAAGAAGCAGGACATCCGGAATCTGAAGAAGAGGATTGAGCAGGCGATGCAGGCCCGGACGACGCTGAAACCGCTGAAGAACCAGGTGCAGGTGACGGTTACGCCGGAGGGTTTGCGTATCGAACTGATGGAGGCCAAGCACGGGACATTTTTTCAGAACGGGAGCGCCGAACTCAGTGCAAGCGGGAAGGATATGTTGACGCTGCTGGCGAGGCAACTGGGGCAGGTTCCCAACCGTATTTCGATTGAAGGGTACACGGACGCGAAGCCGTACGTGAGCAACACCGGGTATACGAACTGGGATCTTTCGACGGACCGCGCGAATGCGGCGCGGCGGTTGATGCAGTCGAGCGGGCTGCGCAAGGGCCAGGTATCCGAGGTGCGTGGATACGGTGACAATGACCTGCGGCTGCCGCAGAAACCATTTGATCCGTCAAACCGGCGGGTTTCGATTGTCGTGCACTACCTGACCGTGACGCCGGGAGTGAACGCGATGGAGGAAGCGCCGTCGGGGAAGACAGCAATGCAGCCTGTTGCCGCTGGGGCTGGTCAGAGCGTGGGCAGGCTGCCGGGAGGGAATAGGAAGACAAAGTGATGGCATCCAAGTGATTGCCCCGGGGCTGCGGCGAGAGGTGGAACCGCAGGGGTAGACTGATGGGTCAAAGATGCGAATGTCTACCGAAGTTCTGGTGCTTGGCGGGGGTCCTGCGGGACTTGCAGCGGGGATTGCTCTGCGGCAGCACGGAGCGGACGTCACGGTGGTGGATGCGTTGACGCCGGCGATTGACAAAGCGTGCGGTGAGGGATTGATGCCGGGGGCGCTGGCGGCACTGGAGCGGCTGGGCGTGTCGATGGGTGCTGCGGATGGTGTGCCATTCAGGGGGATTCGATTCTGCGATTCCCGGCGGTCGGTCGAGGCGCGATTTTCGGCAGGCGTGGGGATGGGAGTGAGGCGGCTGCGGTTGCATGCGCGGCTGGCGGAGCGGGCAGAAGCCTGCGGCGTGAAGCTCCAGTGGAATTCCCATTGCCAGTTGCTGGGGCCGAGCCGAGCCTTGGTGGATGGGGAGGAACTGAGCTTCCGGTACCTGGTGGGCGCGGATGGGCAATCGTCGACGGTGAGGAGATGGGCCGGCATGGAAGCTTGCCGGAAAGAGGACCTGCGCTATGGGCTGCGGCGGCACTACAGGGTGGAACCGTGGACGGATCTGGTGGAGGTTCACTGGGCTGAACACGGGCAGGCCTATGTCACGCCTGTGGCGGAGGATTGTGTTTGCGTGGCATTTGTAGGGCGCGATCCGCAGCGCGAAGCAGAAGAGTGGCTGGAAGAGTTTCCGGCGCTTGCGGAGCGGGTGGGTGCGGCGCCTGTGGCTTCGATGCAACGCGGGGCGGTTTCGGCAACACGGATCCTGCGGGAAGTGGAACGGGGCACAGTGGCGCTCGTGGGAGATGCGTCGGGTTCGGTGGATGCGGTGACTGGTGAAGGGATGGCGAGTTGTTTTCTGCAGGCGGAGGCGTTGGCGAAGGCAATCGCGGAGCGAAATCTGGAGGCGTACTCGCATGCGCACCAGAGGATTGGACGCCTGCCTCATCGGATGGCTGCGTTGCTGTTGCTGATGGATCGATTTCCTGCGCTTGCAGCGCGGACACTGGAGACATTTGAGGAGCGGCCGGAGTTTTTCAGCGATTTCCTCGCGGTGCATATCGGGTTGCGGGGATTGTCCGGATTTGCGCTGCAGCGCGGACCGCAGTTCTGCTGGAGTCTGCTGACAACAACGGCGCGCTGAGGCGGGGTCTGAAATCAGAGGCAATTAGAGCATTTCCCCTATTGGTATAGACCGAAGAGAGAATCTCAACGCAGCTTTTTCCGTTAAGAAAAGCTGCGCCTGGTTGAATTCAGAAAGCTCACAGTCATAGGGGAAATGCTTTAGATGTGAAGTTGCTGCTTCGATATTCTGCCGAACTCTTGCAAGTGCGGCCTTTCATGGCGGAAAGGCGACGCAGGGCCTTTTCGTTCCGGGTTACGCACGCAGTGGGTCTGCTTTAGCCGGAGTAGCAGACTTCAAGAATCGTGCAGTCGTCGTCGTTCTCGTTGGATTCGCAGAAGGCCTGGACCTGACGGAAGAGATCATCCATGCTGTCGCAGTGAGAGATGGCGAGCTCGACACGTTCTTCGCCGAAGAAGTCGCCCTGTGTATCACGGGCTTCGGTCACGCCGTCTGTGACGATGAGGAGGCGAGAGCCCGGTGCGAGCTGAGCTTCTCCGACGTGGAAATCGGCGCGTTCGATCATGCCGACGGGAAGGTTGGATTCGGGCAGGCGGATGGCGCCGGTCTGGGAGCAGACAAAGGGCGGGACGTGGCCGCAATTGATGTATTCGGTGCGGCCGCCGGCGTAGATCCGGACGATGGTCATGGTGGCGTATTTACCAATGTCCTTGTCGCAGATGTACTGGTTGATGGCATCGGCGATGGCGTCGAGAGGCAGCCGGGAGTGAAGCTGAGCGTACAGCATGCCCTGCATGGTGGAGGCGAGAATGGCGGCTGAAATGCCTTTGCCGGAGATGTCGGCAACTGCAACCGTGAGGGCATCTTCATTGGCGATGGCAAGGAAGAAGTCGCCCCCTATTTCGCGGCAGGGGACAGAGCGGGCGGCGACGGTGGCGAAGGACACGCTGGGGAGCTTCGCCGTCATGAGATTGCTTTGAATCTTTGCGGCGACGTCGAGTTCTTCTCGATAACGGCGCTCGTTTTCTTCCGCGATGGCCAGTTGTGCGTTGTCGATGAGTGCTGCGGCGTCGGTAGAGATGGCGCGGAGCAGGTTGCTATCCACCTCGGAAAGTGTGCCCGGACGCAGGCGGCTGTCGAGATAGAGCAGGCCGAGGATCTGCGATTCGCGGTCACTGCTGGAGCCGCGATGCCGGCGCAAAGGGATGCAGATGACGCTACGGATGCTGTGGGCAACCACACTTTCTGTGCGTTGCTCGCTGCTCAGAGTGTCGGTAACGATGAACTCCCTGGCGGTCTTGAGGGCTTCGCGGATGGCGCCGTGGGAGACTGTTGCGTCGTCAGTGAGCGGTGTGCCTTCGCGGCTGCGGCCCATGGCGAGTTTGAGCTCGCCGGACGGGGCGCAGAGGAAGACGTAGCCGCGCTCGACCTCGGTCAATTCGAGGGTGGTTTCGAGCAGGGCAGCGAGAATCTGCTCCATGCCGCCTTCGCCGGTGAGCTTGCGGGCGGCGTCGAAGAACCAGCGCAGCTTCTCGATCGAAGTGTTGGCAGTGCCAATCTCGGGTATTTGCTGAATGATGTCGCGGATGGTCGAGGTGGACGTGGCAGAGTTGACGCCGAAGTGAAGGACCGGCCCGGAGAGAGTGCCGAAGGCGAGAGTATCTCCTTCCCGGAGCTGGCAGCGGTCTTTGATGAGCTTTCCATTAACGTAAGTGCCATGACGGCTGCCCAGGTCGACGAGCATATAGGCGCCATCTTCAAAGGTGATCTGCGCGTGCCGCCGCGAGACGTAGGGATGGCTGAGGACGAGATCGCTGCCTGGCAGGCGCCCGCAGATGAAGGGGGATTTGCTAATCGTGCCAGTGGTCCGCAGCCTGTTGTCGATCAGCGTATACGGTATGGAAGCCGGTTCCTGCATTGCCACGGATTCTAACGGAAGTTAGGGGTGACAGGCACATGGAAGATGCCAGGAAGCGGGGATTTTTGGAAAAAATTTGAGAAAGGGCACCCCTGAGGAAGAAGAAACCGGCCTCCCGGAAGGAATGGGAAGCCGGTTGCAGGGAGACAGGAGGGCTAGAATTCCAGTCGCAGCGAGACCTGCCCGTTACGCGCGCTGCCGAAGTCGGAGCCGCGTGCCTGGGTGATCTGGCCGTATTCCGGGCTGGAGATATCCAGGATGGGATCTCCGAGATTGAGGTGATTCAGGACGTTAGTAAAGGTTCCCTCCGCCCTGAGCCGGAGATTTCCGGCAATGACGAAGGTCTTGAAAAGGCCAGCGGACCAGTTGACGGTGCCGGGGCCTTCGAGCGAGCCGACCTGTGCATTACCGAACCTGCCGATGGGTGCAATGCCGATTACGTTGCCGTTGGCGTCTGTGGTGGTGCCGCCGACGTCGCAGACGTTGCCCCATTGCCAGTGACCTTCCTGGCCGGGGCAGACGTAGGCAGCTTTGTTGATCCAGTCGAAGCGGTTGGCATTACGCGCGCGACCGGTAGCAACCCGATCCGGGTGCTGTGCACGGCCCGGGTATGAGCCGCCCTGATAATTGCTGCTGAGCCCGGAGCCTGTGCCGGAGGGGTCGAGGTTGCCGCCGGGGAAATATGGGCTGAGATAAGGGCCGCTTTGCCAGAGGAAGATGCTGCTGATTTGCCAGCCACCAGCCAGGAGATCTTCGGCGCGGTTCATGTGCGTGCCGAAGCGCTGCCCGCGACCGAAAGGCAGGCTGTAGACGAGGGTTGTGTTCCAGCGATTGCGGCGGGTGCCATAGACGTTGCCGAAGTCGATTTCGCGATTGAAATTCCACTCGGCACGGGCACCACCGGTTTCTCCGGCAAAGCCGCTGTTGTTGGGGCCCTGGTTATCGGCGAGGTTTTTTGCCCACGTGTAGTTGGAGTCGAAGGTGAGACCGCTGCCGGTATGGTGGCTTACGTCGAGTTGCAAGGAGTTATAGCTGGCATTGGCTCCCACGGCACGCGTGTTGATGACGCCCCAGTTTGGAAAGGGGCGCGCGCTGAGAGGCTGGAAATAGGCCGATCGGGTGGATGAGTAATGTGGCAGGTCATTCAAGTTCGGGGCCCATACGAGGTCATGAGTCTCCATGCCGATGTAGGAGATGCGGGTGCCGAAGCCGGAGCCGAACTCGTGATCTATGGAGAGGGTGTACTGCTCAGAATAGGGGTCCTTCCAGTTCACTGCGTTTGCGGTGCCGAAGTAGGCGGTACCGTAAGCGCCAGCATCTGAGCTTGTTCCCTGGCCAGCGTAAATCTGGGGCCAGGAGTAAGCAGGACCGTTGGGAGTTTCGCTGTTGGCGTAAATGGTGGTCGCGGCCTGCAGCGTGCCGGTCAGCGAGTAGTAGATGGAGCCGAGGGTGGTGATATCGTACATTCCGAAGCCGCCGCGAATGGCGGTGCGGTCATTATTGAACGGACGGAAGGCGAAGCCGAAGCGGGGCATGAAGCGGAGGTGCGGCACGTTCTTGAGATAGTTGGGGAATCCGGCTGCAGTGTTATCGAGTACGGGGGTACAAGGAGCACCATTTGCGGAGGGAGCGCCAGAGGTCTGGCCGACCGGGCAGGCGTTGAAGCTGGCGAGATAGCCCTGCGCGAGGGTGTTCTCAGCACCATCAGGGAAGATAGCCTCACCGGACTTGGCCACCAGGGGGTCGAAATTGCCGATGTTGCCCGACGGATCATGGTATCCGGGTTCGAACTCGTAACGCAGTCCGTAGTCGAGCGTCAGGCGCTGCGTAACATCCCACTGGTCCTGCGCAAAGAAGGCGTAGTGGTTGGAGATACCATTGTTATCCGACCGTACGACGTCGTACTCCGTACCCTGGGGCACACCGATGAGGAAGTCGCCAAATTCCTGACCGGTGAAATTCTTGCCGGTGTTGAAGTTGAAGGTGCCATAGTTATCGGCGCCGAAGAAGCCAAGCGGTGTGATGGCCTCGATGTGGAGGATGTCGAGACCTGCTTTGACGACATGATTGTTATGGGTCCAGGTAACGGTGTCGGTGTACTCGATGGCGCGCGACTTGCTGGTGGACGCGATGCGGTCGGCATTCAATGAGCTGAGGTATTTGAAGTCCAGCTCAGAAATGCCATTGAAAAAGAGGTTCTGAAGTCCTTGCAGGCCGGTGGATTGCGCAAAGGTCGGCCCATTGAAGGGGTTTGTGGTGCCGTCCGTATAAAAGTTGAAGCCAAAGCGGAACTCGTTGAGCAGGTGCGGATTGAAGGTGTAGTTGCCGGCAACAACCAGGCCGCGATTTTGCTGAATGTGCTGGCCTTCCGGAACGAGCAGCGGCTCCGGCTGGTTGCTGGATATGTTCTTCCACGTGAAGCGGGCGAAGACGAGGGCGCGCTGTCCGAAGTACTGATCGCCACGAAGGTCGAACTGGTTGGAGTTGTAGGCGGTGTTCTGGTTGACGATGTAGTTGATTTCTCCAGGCGTGTACGAATTCGTGTTGCCGGTGTTGGGGTTCGGAAAGAACTGCAGAAACTTTTGAGAGACGGGGTTGATGGGTACGGTGTAATTCGGGTAGGTCTTTCCGGTGAACGGGTCGGTGAGGGGCTGAACACCGGCAACCTGCGAGAAGTTCCCTTGCTTCATTTGCGCTGTGGGCACGCTGTATTGTGCGCCGGTGGACTTGGGTAGACGGAAACCTTCGTAGTCGGCAAAGAAGAAGGTGCGGTTGTGACCGTTGTAGAGACGCGGAATCATGACCGGGCCTCCTCCTGAACCGCCAAAGTCATTGCCGACGACATGCGGTTTCTTGAGATCCCCGTAAGGGATGGCATTGAAGGCCGAATTCTGGAAGTACCAGAATGCCGAGCCGTGGAGATGGTTGGTCCCGCTTTTCGTGATGACCGTGACCTGGCCGGGCTGTCCGAATTCGGCATTGTCGAGTACGCCTTCGACACGCAGTTCGGCGATCGCTTCGCCGGATGGGAGTGCATTCTGGATCGGGTTATTTCCGGTCACGTTTTGCACCGTGATGCCGTCAACCGTGACATCCGACTGCGACGGCAAGCCGCCCTGCACGGAGAACTGCATTCCCGTTCCGGATGCAGAGCCGGTATCGGCCTGAACGCCGGGGAGGGTCTGGATAAGGTCGAGCGGGCTGGTACCGTTCTGGCTGGCGCGATAGTTTGCGGGGAGATTCTCAACGTCCACCGCGTTGTAGGTGGCTTCGATGGTGGGTGATTCGGTGGAGATGGCACCCGTGGATTGAGCGTTGACTGTAACTTTCTGGTTTACATTTCCGAGTGCAAGGGTGACATTCGCGCGGAGTTGCTGACGGGCTGCGAGTGTAAGGTTCGCCAGCACTTCATTCTTAAAACCTGTTGCGCTGACGTCGACCCGGTAGTGGCCCTGGAGCAAGCTGAAGAACTGGTAATTGCCGGTTGCACTTGTCGTGGTGGTCTTGGCGGCACCTGTATCAGTATCTGTAACAATTACTGTTGCGTTTGGAATGACGGCGCCCGAAGGGTCTTTGACCGTACCGAGGATCGTGCCCTGGGTTGATTGCGCGAAGAGCAGGGATGGGGATAAGAACAGCAGCGCCACCCAGGTGGAAAGATGCTTTTTGGGATGAAAATTCACTTCAAACGCCTCCTTTGCGAACGCTAGCAATGAGGCGTAAATAAGATGTGAAGCAGAGTGCAGGATTCTATTTATTGTTGGTTAAAAGTAGATCGGTGTTGCAACATCGATGGACGGCAGCGCTGTTGAAGCAGCGCTGTCATCGGTGCGGCTTTGAATCATGGGTTGGGCTTACAGGGGGGTAAGGGTGCGATCTTCCGGAGTTGTCCACTTCCGGAGCGATAACGGCGGGATCGTCGGCGTCGAGCAGGGCGCGCGCCTCGGCTGCGGTTTTGGGTCTTGCAATCTTTGCCCTGGAGGGAATGAAGATGCGCGGATCGGAGGGCAGCGCAGTGTAGGGTGAGAAGTCGGGCGTGGTGGTAAACATGTCTCCGAATCCAGCTTCGAGGCGGTCCATGAGAGTGTCTGGCCCAAGGTGGAGAATGCGATAGATGGTCTGGAGGACACTGCCCATGCTGGTCTGGTCGTGGGAGATATAGCCGGGACGCACCCAGGGACTGATGACCAGCAGCACGCTGCGATGCGCGTCGACATGATCAACGCCGCTCTGTGCATCGTCTTCGATGACCAAGATGGCAGAACTTTTCCAGATGCGGGTGTGCGAGATGAGTTGGACGATTTTGCCGAGAGCAAGGTCGTTGTCCGCGACATAGGAGGCCCGGTAAGGGTACCCGTCGGCCGGGCGCGGATCAGCGGTGTGATCGTTTGGCAGGCGAATGACGGTAAGAGCGGGCAGGATGCCGGAGGCAAGATGCTTGTCGAAGTTGCGTTTGAATTGGGCGAAGCGGTACTGGTCGGGGATGCCGAGATTGAATGTGGGATAGTTGCGGTCAGTGGATGTGAATACGGGTTCGGGCAGCGGCGAGTTGAGGAAGAGCCGCTGGCCTTGCGGAGCCGTGCCGCGAGCTTCGTCGCTACCTTCGAGTTCGAGCCCTTCGCCATAGTTGAGGATCCGCAAGTGCGCGTCGGCGACATGCTCCCACATGGAGCCATATTCGGGTTCATCCTCTGGCATGGGTGAATCGGCGCCGCCCCAGATCGCGCGGCGGCCAGGGGCTGTGCTGGTGACGTCGCCGGTTCGGCGGCTACTGTAGGCGGTGCTCCATGCAATGTTGAACCAAGGAGTGGGCGGCATACCGACGGCCCAGCGGTGCCCGTCGGCGGAGACTTCGCTATCAACGGAGAAGTGGTCGCTGGTGGCAAAACGTCTGGCGAGGGCATGAGCGTTGGGTGTTACGTGGAGATTGTGCAAAGAAGGGTTTTCTGAAGCCCAGCCATGCATTCCATAGCGCGCGAGTTGTGGATCGCCGTCGACTCCGGGCAGATCACCGAAGACCTCGTCGAAGGTGCGGTTTTCTCGAATGATGAGGAAGACATGATGGATGGGCGGGTTGGGCCATGGAACCGCGGTGCGGAGCGCGGCTTCGTTGTTTGCGATGACCTGCTTTGTGAGTTCGGGGAGGTGGCGCCGGACGGTCGCGAGAGGAATTGCGGTGAGGCCGCCGTGCTCAAGCTGGCCGATGTAGTAGTGGCGGCCATGGATGTAATTGGGGCCGGCACCTTTGCCTTTGTTGGTGAGCACGTAGAGGGTTTTGCCGTCCGGCGAGAAGCTGAGAGCAACGGGATACCAGTCGGTCGGGATGTGACCAAGAACGCGGCCAGTGGCGAGGTCAATCACAGCAATGGCGTCTATTCCTGATTCGGCAACATAGAGGCGGCCGTTGTGGAGGGCCATGCCGTAGGGGTCGATTCCACGGAGCGGACGACCTTTGCTGTCCTCAAATGACGGCCCGTGGAAGGGTGTGAGCGGAATCTGGCGTTCGAGGCGGCGGCCGTCGGCAGAGATTTGCGCGACAGCGTCGTCATGCACGAGAGATACGAAGACGTGGTGCGCGTCGTCGGCGATGCCGGTAGGCGATGCGCCGCCGACAACTCCGCCGGCACTTTCCTGAATGCGGGCGCCGAGTCGGAGCTTGGCTTCGATTCGGGGGCAGCGAGGATTGGCGAGGCTGTAGGTCCAGAGAGAGCTGCCTTTGACGCTGTTTTCATCGCCGAGGGGTGGAACGATGTGGCCGTCGACGGTAGTGCCGAGGCGTGCTTGCCTGGAAGGGTAGCCGGTGGGCGGGAATTTCAGGCCGGTGCCGATGGGGTCGGCTTTGCTAACGCCGCTGATGAGCTTGTAGTTAAATAGACCGGAATTAGTTACATATAGATATTTGCCGCTCGGGGAAAGAGCGATTTCGATGGGCTCCCTGCCGGTGGGGACGGACGCGATGACGCGGAGGGTGGCTGTGTTGATGGTAACGACGCGCCAGTTGCCCTGGTCGATGACGTAGAGCTCGCGGCCGTGGGGCGACAGGGCGAGAGATGCAGAGAAGCTTTGCTGATAGCCGCCGCCGTTGAGAGAAATGCTGGCGATGCGCTGCCAGTCGCTGGTGCGGTAGACGTCGACTTGGCCGGAGTCGCCGGTGGCGTCGTAGAGAAGGGAGCCATCGGGTGAGTACGCGACGCCGGTATGGACGCGAACGGAGGGGAGGCTTTTGCCACCCTTTGGGATGCGATGGATGCGCGGATGGGCCGAGGAAGGATTGTCGATGATGTTGAGTGCGTAGGGCCAGCCGATGGAGGGGGCGACGATCTGGCGTCCGCTGGGGCTCATGGTCATGGTGAATGGGAATGGGCCCAGGTATTCGGTGGTGCCGATGGGGGTAAGGAGGCGGCCATTGGGGAGGACAACGGGCGTGGCGCGGGTGGCGGCGAAAGAGGTGCAGGCGGTGAGGCAGGCGAGACTGCAGGCGTGAAGCATGAGGGCGCGGGCGATGTGGGAGAATGGACGGAATTTCACGCACCCATGGTAGTGCAGGGATGTTGAGCCGGGATGAATGAGGGGATGAGGGATTGGCGAGAGAGATTGGAATGAAAGAGATGTGGAAGCCAGTGCTGGCGGAGTTTGTGGGGACGGCGCTGCTGGTGACGGTGGGGGTTTCCATTGTGATTCTGGATTTTGGGAAGGGCAGCCCGGTGGCGGCGTGGCTGCCATCGGCTGGTGCGAGACGGCTGCTGACGGGGTTTTTGTTTGGGTGCACGGGCGCGGCGATTGCGGTGTCGTGGGTGGGAAAGGTGAGTGGGGCTCATATCAATCCTGTGGTGAGTGGGGCCTTCTGGATGCTGGGCAAATTGCGGGGACGGCATGCGCTGGCCAACATGGTGGCGCAGTGCGCGGGCGGGCTGGCGGGCGCGCTGCCTTTGCTGGCGTGGGGCGCGATGGGGCGGTCGGTACAGTTTGGAGCGACGACGCCGGGGCCGGCGTTTGGCGACTGGATGGCCGTGGCCGGCGAGGTGGTGACAACGGTGGTCCTGATTATGGGGCTGCTGGTGTTTGTGGGGCACAAGCGGCTGCGCGGGTTTACACCGGCGATTTTTCCTCCGATGTATGCGTTGATGGTGTTTCTGGAGGCGCCGGTGTCGGGGACGAGTACGAATCCGGCGCGCAGCCTGGGGCCGATGGTGATGGCCGGGGTGTGGCAGGGATGGTGGGTGTACTGGGTGGGTCCGGTGCTGGGAATGGCGCTTGGCGTGGCCCTTTACAAGAGTGTGCTGTTTGAGAACTTCGACGTAGAGGTGGCGAAGGTGTACCACTTTGCGCATGATCCGGAGGGGTTGTTTGGTGTGGCCAAGGAGATGGCGGAGCCTGTAGAGGGGTGAGGCAAAAGACATTCACCACAGAGAAAAGCCACGGAGGGTCCTGGGGATAGGAGTTATGGGCGGACCCTCGGCTCTGTTCGCTCACTTTTGAGTGAGCGAACTCCGGTTGGAATGGCAATATCCTGGGGGCGAGCCGGGGCTGAGGACTGTTCGGAGGCGTTTTGCCTGGCGAAGCTTTGCCGAGAGGAGCACTTTCGGAGGCTATTCCCATCTTTCGCTGTGCGAAGGATGGGGTGCCATTCGATTATTTGTAACTAATTTGGTTTCTTAGTGGATTGTGGGGTCGCCGGAGGGGCGAAGCAGAGGCTGGTTGAGCGGGACGGGGCGGCCGAAGTTGGGCGTGCCGTCGGGGTTCCAGGTGAAGGGTTGTGCGCGTGGGGCGCGGTGGGAGCCGCAGCCTTCATCGGGAGCGGGGTTGGCGTGGTAGAGGATCCACCATTGTTTTCCGTCGGGCGATTGGAAGAAGGAATTGTGGCCGGTGGCGTAGGCAAGAGCGGAGGGATCCTGCCAGAAGACGGGGTGGTCGTACTTGTGCCAGGATTTGGGGTCGAGAGGATTGCTGTCGATCGAGGTGCGAAGCATACCGAGCTCGTAATAGTCGGTCCAGCAGCCGCTGGCGGAATAGATAAGGAAGACGGAGCCGTCGTGCTTGAGGATCTCCGGCCCCTCGTTGACGTTGACGTGAGGAGTGGCGAGGATGCGGTTGCGGGAGGGCAGATCGCCGACGCGCTCCCATGGGTATTTGGGGTAGGAGAGCAGGACACGCGGGCTGGAGACTGTCCAGGGATTGCTGAGCTGGGCGATGTAGATGTTCTGCTGGCCGTTTGTGGCGCCTGGCCAGCCGGACCAGATGAGATAGATGTGGCCGTGCTCCTGGAGGATGGTGGGGTCGATAGCCCAACGGTCTGTCGAGTCGGCGACTTTGCCCTTGAAGGTCCAGGAGCCAGAGAGTGGATCGGCGGAGCAATTCTGGATTACGTAAATGCGATGGTTACGATTCTGGCCGTTGTCGGCGGCGAAGTAGATATACCAGCATCCGCGGATGAAGTGAAGCTCAGGGGCCCAGATGTCGCGCGAGTAAGGGCCGGTGGCGGGCGGCGTCCAGACGACCTTGTGCACAGCGGTGGCGAGCTCGGGGACGCTGCGGGTTTTCCATATTTCGAGGTTATGGCCGGTGGTGTTCATGTAGTAGTAGAAGCCGTCGCGGAAGGTGATCCATGGGTCGGCCCCGGTGGGCAGAAGTGGATTGACGAACATGGTGGCGGTGGGATGGCCGGGTGAGGGCACGACGGGCGCGGAGGGTTGGGCGAAGGCGTTGGTGAAGGTGCACAGCAGGGCGGCCAGCAAGGCAGCGACGGTCAACGGGCGGTTTGGACGAAGCGACGGGCCGGTTGAAAGTGACATGTGGTGAGACATGACGCGGGAGCCTCCTGAAAAATCCATGGTGCTTGCGATGGAGCAGAGATGGATGTGTGGAATCGATTTCATCCCGCATCCCAGAGTAGCGGCATGCGATGGAGATTTCCAGTTGCGGATGCGCGGGCTGCCGGCGTGGTGGGCGGCAGCGGCGAAGGCTATGAGTCTCTACATTTAGGAAATGGATTTTTCGACTGGCTCATCGACGCGGAGAATCTGGTCGCCTTTGACGTTGTGGAGAACCTGGTGGATTCCGCTGGGCCATTGAATTTCGATGGTCTGGGCCTGAGTGTCTTCGCCGAGGCCGAAGTGGGCGCGCTTGTCGCTGGCCGAGCAGTAGCTGCCAGCGGTGGTGACGGTCCACCACTGCGAGCCTTTGGATGTGGTGAGTTTGATGACCGCGCCGATGGCGTCGCGGTTGCTCTTGTGGCCGACGAGAAGCAGTGTGAGCCAGTGATTGCCGGTTTCGGTGACGTTGCGGACGACGTATGCCGGGCCGTCGTTAGAAGAGACGACGACGTCGAGGCGGCCATCATTGTCGATGTCGCCGCGCGCGAGTCCGCGGGCGACCCACTTTTGATGGAAGACTTCGCCGGATTCGGGAGAGACTTCGACAAACTTGCCGTTGCCCATGTTACGCAGGAGCATCATGGGTTCGCGGTAGTGGAGCTGGGGAAACATGAGATGAATGTTGTCGATGTCATGGCTCTGGGCGATGATGATGTCCTTCCATCCATCGTTGTCATAGTCGAGGAAGCGAACGCCCCATCCGGAGTGCAGCAGGGTTGCGCCGCCGATGCCTGACATGTAGCTGGCGTAGGTGAAGGTGCCGTCCTTGTTGTTTTCGTAGAGGGCGTATTTCTGATTCGCCAGATCGGTGACGATGATGTCTGGCCAGCCATCGTTGTTGTAGTCCTGAAAGTCAGTGCCCATGCCCGCGTAGGTGAGGCCCATGCCATCGACGGCGACCTGGGCGAGCAGGCCATTTTCCTCGAAAGTTCCGTTGCCCTTGTTGTGATAGAGGAACTCGGTCATGGAGTCGTTGGCGACGAAGAGATCGATGTGGCCGTCGCGGTCGTAGTCGGCGATAGAGACACCGAGACCCTTGCCGGGTTTGCCGAGGCCGAGTTGTGCCGCAACCTCAGTGAAACGGCCGTTGCCTTCGTTGTGATAGACAAGCGCCGAAATCGGCGGAAAGAGGTTGGGGCTGCAGTAGGCCCGATATCCGGGGCGGTGCTCGCCGCACCAGATGTCAGGGAAGTCCCATTTCATGTAGCGGAGGACCACAAGGTCAAGCAAGCCGTCATTGTCGAGGTCGACCCATACGGCGCTGGAGCACCAGCCGCCGCCGCCGGTACCGGATTGCTCTGTGACATCCGTAAATGTGCCGTCGCCGTTGTTGTGGTAGAGGCGGTTGCCTCCGTAACCGGTGACATAGATGTCCTGGAAGCCATCGTTGTCGTAGTCGCCGATGGCCACGCCCATGTCATAACCGACGCCCTGCAGGCCAGCTTTCTCTGTCACGTCTTCAAAGGTGCCGTCGGATTTCTGGTGGTAGAGACGATTCCAGTATTCGGGGCCTGTTTTCTTAGGGATGGTTCCGGGCGGGGTGGGGTCAGAAAGCGGGGCCCCGTTGACGAAGAAGATGTCGAGGCGGCCGTCATTGTCGTAGTCAAAGAGCGCGACGCCGGAGCCCATGGTTTCGAGGAGGTATTTCTTCGATGTATGGGAGGCCTTGCCGACGAAGTCGACGCCGCTGGCCTTGGTGATGTCAATGAATTTGCCTGGCGTAGCTTTTGCAGGCTGCTGTGCAGGGGGCGAGCCGACGGGCAGGGCTCCGGAAAGGAGACTGGACGCTGGATCGGATGCGCTTGCCTTGTCGAGCCCGCAGGCTGTAATTCCACTCAGGGCGGCGGCGTATTTGAGAAAGTTGCGTCGCTGCATGGTTCCCCAACAAATATGATTCAGGTGCCGATCGCCCTGTGGTCTTCAGGCGTTGTGCCTTCACTGTGTAAAGGAGTCGCACCCCGCCAAGACCAGGCTGGCGGGAAGAAAAAGACAGCCGAAGGCGGAGAAGGAACGGCCGCCGTGCCGCCGGGCTGTGCAAAATGTCTCCTATGGCGCATAGTCTAATTTTGCATTTGCGGGCCGGTCAAACCCAGAGCAGTTCTTCTGATCGTCATGGAGCGATTGTGATTCGACAAGGGGCTGTTGTTTGATGGAACGGCCATGACGGGTATCTCGGTCTGGTCCGCATTATCAGGAGATTTGCTCTAGTATTGAAAACGATTGCACGACGAAGCGGTGTTCTGCCGCAAATTTTGAATCTCTCCCTGTTGAGGTGCAAGCCCATGCGAGTTGCCGGACAATTCTTGCTTTCGCTGCTACTTTTGCCGATCGCTGTGACTCTTCCGACCATGGCACAGATCACGGTCAATGAGCCGATACCGCAGACGGCGACAATTCGAGTGGATGCGGCGGTTCCGGCGGGGAAGGCGATACCGCGGACGATTTTCGGGACGTTTCTGGAGCCAATCGGGAACTCGACATACAACGGGTTGTGGGCGCAGATTTTGCAAAATCCCAGCCTCGAGTCGGGAATGTGGGACGCGCCGCATGTAGCGGAGATGCTGCGGGCGGAGCCGTCTCTGGCGCGGGCTTCGGAGCTTGATCTGCCGCTGCCGTGGGAGCCGCTGGACTTCAGCGAAGGGAACCGGTACGCGATTCTGTATGGGAATGCGGCGAACTCGTGGCAGTCGGTCGAAGTGATGGGAGTGCCCGGGCGGGCGACGGGAATCCGGCAGAAGGTATATCTGCCTGTGCAGCGAGAGCTGACCTATGAAGGCAGCCTTTATGCAAGGCATGTGAGCGGGCCCGACGGAATTACGGTGTCGATCCGGCCGCGGAACGGCAGCGAGGTGCTGGCGGCTGCTCATGTAACCGCGACGAGTGCAAATTGGACGAAGTACCGCTTTACACTGACGCTGCCCCAGGGGAAGCTGCACCGGCTCGATCCCGAAGATTTTGTGGTGGAGGTGGAGGGAAGCGAACGGGTGGATCTGGACGAATTGTCGCTGATGCCGGCGGATGCACTGGATGGGCTGGATCCGGATGTGGTGAGGATGGCGAAGGCGATGGATACGCCGCTGGTACGGTTTGGAGGGAACTTTACCTCGTCATACAACTGGCGGAACGGAATTGGCCCAAGGGATAAGCGTGTGAGCATGCGGAACGAAGCGTGGGGGATTCCGGAGTACAACACGTTTGGTACGGATGAATTTCTGCATTTTTGCAAGCTGATTGGCGCGGAGCCGCAGTTTGCGCTGAACCTGGGCAGCGGAACGCCGCAGGAAGCCGCCGACTGGGTGCGCCATGTGGACGAGCACTGGCACCAGCACGGGGGGCTGCTGTGGGAGTTGGGAAATGAGCTGTGGGGAAACTGGAACATGGGTTACCCGACATTGGACGAGCTCGCAGGGAGAACGCTTGCCTTCAGCCGGGCGGTGCGGAAGGTTGATCCCACGGCGAGATTGATCGCGACGGGCGAAGATCCGGATGATTTTACGAAGTGGAATGCGACGCAACTGACGAATCCGGCCGGGACGTTCGATTATCTATCGACACATTTCGTGGTGACCACGACGGCGATGGACACGCCCCATGCGTCAACTGACTTTATCGACGCGGCGGCGTTTGCGCTGCCGGTGGAACTGGGGCAGAAGCTGGAGCAGCAGCAGGCACAGATCAATTCGGTTCCAGCGTTCGCGCACAAGGCGCATGTTGCGTTTACGGAATGGCTGTTTGTCGGGCACCGGCCGGGAACGCCGAACTTTACGAACATGGGCGGAGCGGTGGATACGGCAGGTTTTTTGAACATGCTGATGCGGCACTCGGCGATTGTTCCGGTTTCGGACATGACGGGGATCATGGATTTCGCGGGCATCTGGAAGGAGCGCGGGCAAGTGTATGCGGCGCCCGGGTACTACGCGTTCCGGATGTATTCGACAGCGGACGGGGTGCATCCAGTGCAGGTGACGACGGACGGAGGGAGCTACTCGGTGCGGAATGGGGTGAGCCGGTTGCCGAATATCGCGGATGTTCCTTACCTGGATGTGGTGGCGGCGACGACGGCGGACGGCCGGACGCTGGATCTGTTCTGCGTGAACCGGAGCCTGGCGACGGATATTCCGGCGGAGATCACGCTCGAGCATTTTGCAGCACAAGGGAAGGCGACGGTTGAGACTCTGAAGGCGAGCTATCTGGGCGAGGGAAACGACGCGGATGATCCGGCAAGAGTGATTCCGCACCGGACGGCCGAGGTGTTGCACGGGGATGTTTTGCGGCATGTATTCCCTCATGAGAGCGTGACGGTGATCCGGATCCGGCGGGCCGCGAGGTGAGGCGGACAGGAGATCGCGAAAATGTTTACTGATGCGATGCGTGTGCCGCGCGAACGGGAAAGGTGTGCGAGACTTGTCGAGGGCGGCGTGCTTCCTGCGGGAAGTGAAGAGTTTGCCTTTGATGCGGTTGTATGGGGCCGCCCAGAATTCCACAGGTAAATCAGTGAAAATCCTATTGACATGAAATTGTACGCGATGCTGTAATTTTGTTCGGCGTTCGTTACAAGGTTGGATGTAATCCGTTACAGCGGATGCCGGCATGCATCACTTCGTCAGACATTGAAAAAGCCCCCGCAGAACTTTAAGGAGCGGGCGCTGAGTAGATCGGTACGAAAACGCTTTCCAGATAAGTCACGGAAAGCGAAATAGAAAGAAGCCCGATTCCATGAAGATGAGAAGCGGGCGAGCATGTTTTGGACTGTTGAGTCGTTATCAGGGAAACGTTGTGGAGGCAAATCATGAGGTCAAGGCTCGCGAAGGCCTATCTAGGCTTTGCGCTACTGGGACTATTTCTGGTCCTTGGAGTTCCTCACGCAAGAGCGCAAAGAGTTTACGGAAGTATTACCGGAACTGTGACAGATCCGACAGGCGCGGTGATTCCAAAGGCCGCTGTCACGCTGGTGGGAGAACAAACCGGATTTACGTATCATGCGGTCACCAATTCAAAGGGTGAATACCGCTTTCTGCAGTTGCAGGTTGGTGAGTATGACCTTACGGTGAGCGCGCCGGGTTTTGAAAGCGCTCAGGTCAAGGCAGTTCGCGTGAACCTGCAGGAAACGACGCCGGCCAATGTCACGCTGAAAATCGGTTCCGCGACGCAGAGTATTACGGTGAACGCAGGGGCACTGAGCCTGCAGACCCAGACGTCAGACATTACGGGTTCGATTACGCAGCAGCAGTACCTGAAGCTGCCGCTGACCCT
>JAJZAL010000092.1 GCA_021799405.1 Acidobacteriota bacterium | reverse complement strand
AAATCGCTGCGCGATTCCCACACTCCCACAACCTCGACGACGGCGGGATTATCCCCTCAACCGCAGCGCATATGGGGTACGCATTCTGAGGGCAAGGTCGTTGGATATTTGGGCTATGTATCTAAAAAATGCCCAAATATTTCAAATAACTATTTTATTATCATTAACATATAGGCGCATAGCCCTTCATGGATTCCGTTAGCGTGGGGGTAGGAGCATGCGAGAGCTTCTGTTGCAGCTTCTTGGTATAGTTTCTGGCAAATCACAAACTACATCTTTATAAAAAATGGCACTGGGTGCTATATTTTCTATGTGCACCGAGCAGCCGAGAAAAAGTTGTCCGTTTACAAGACAAAGCAGTTTGGGCGCTTTGCTCGGAAGGCTCGTATCCGTGATGCCGATCTCTGGGAGACGGCACGGCTCGTCCATGAAGGTTCGATTGACGCGGACTTAGGCGGCGGGGTCATCAAGCAACGCATCGCGCGTGCTGGCGAGGGGAAATCGGGTGGCTCCCGTTCGATCATCCTCTTCCGCTTTCACGGACGGGCTGTATTCGTCTATGGCTTCTAGAAAAAAGACCTCGGCAACATTAAAGCGAATGAACTGGAAGCCTTTCGGGAACTGGCAAATGTGCTGCTTGGCTACAGCGACAGTGAGGTAGCAACACGGGTGGCAGATGGGGTGCTCATTGAAATACCCGAACCAGAGGAGGACGAGTAATGCCTAAAAAATATCGTAGCGATGTAATGGGGGCGATTCACGAAACGGCGACCGACCTGTACAAGGTAGGCGGTATGGATCGGAAGACCATGCGCAAGTTCGATGTGTTGTGCCTCACTCCGATTCAGGAGATGACGCCGAAGAGGATTCGCGCCCTCCGGACACGCGAGAAAGCGAGTCAAACGGTCTTTGCGGCCTACCTGAATGTGACCCCGAGCCTAGTCAGCAAATGGGAGCGCGGAGAAAAGCATCCGCAGGGAACTTCCCTTAAACTCCTGTCGCTGGTCGAGAAAAAGGGCCTTGAATTGATCGCCTAACGTCACGCATCAACGGAGCAGCTAAGTGCCTGCTTGCCAAAGAACGGATCTGTCTATCGCGAATGGCGAAAGATCGTTATTCAGTACGATATCGCAGGTGTACAGGTGCATGACGCGCCCCTGGCCGCAGCCATGGTGGTGCATCATGTCGAGCACATTCTCACCTTGAACACGGCTGACTTCATTCGTTATAAGGTCTTCTAGCCATACATCCCAGCAACTTGTAATGTTGTAATTGTGCTACTGAAAACCTGATGACCTGTGTTTCTCATAACGAATGCGGGAACTTCACAGTTCCCAATATTGCATTATTTGCTCGATGTGCTGCGGCCCGAATTCCAATGATCGTTCTCAGTATGGTGCTGTTAACGACAGCTGGTTTTGCGCAGAACCAATCCCAAGCCAATAGTTCCCTTGTTCAGCCGCTCGTCCCCATTCTCGTGCCGGGAAAGTCTGTCGAACGGACCCTGAGTCCGCATGAAAGTGTCACGTTTGCGCTGCCGGTCCATGCCGGCCTGTACAGTGAAGTCCACGTCCGGCAAATCCAGGGTATGACGCAGAGTTTTCTCATCGGTTTGGACGGCCACGATTCGCTGCCCCATTTCAACGATGGCGGGATCGGCTCAGTGGAACGGATTCCGTTGATTGCGGCACAAAGTGGGACAGTCCATCTACGCATCGAATCGCGTGAACGGCATGTCCTCGTCATCTTTCAAGTGACGCGTTCTCTGGAGCGGGTCCAACTGCCACGCGATCAAGAAATCGTGCAAGCGGAATCGGCCCTTACCGAAGCCGAGTATGTCCGTCATCGGACAGGTTTTCACTCGACTCCAAAGGTGCAAAATTCAGCCTACATTCTAGCTTTGTACGACCGTGCCCATCGCCTGGCCGTCGAAGCGGGAGACGATACCCTCGTGAGGCAGAGTTTAATAGGCAAGGCACGCTATCAGATATTCAACAGCGCGGAGTATCAGCAAGGGGTCCAAACTGCGACGCAGGCGACACAACTTTCTCCTGCAATTGGAGATATTGACCAGCAGGCGCTCGCATGGAAAACGCTCGCCTCAGCGTTGGCATTCGTCGACCATTACGATGAGAGCATAACTGCTTCCGAACATGCAATTGCTCTTTATCGAGAGACGGGTGATCGCTATTGGCAAGGTATCGTTTTAGGCAATCTTGCCGACACGTATCGGGAGATTGGTGATTCTGGGAAAGCGATCGAAGCCGCGAAAGAAGCGCTTCACTTCGCGCAACAGCTTTCCGACGATTACGGAGTTGCCTATACGCAAGCGACAATCGGCGAGATTTATCAGGGACGCGGGCAATACCAGCAGGCAATCGATGCATATGATGCGGCCCTTTCCACTGCGAACATTGTCAATTATCCACAGGTGGAAGGCGAAGTCTGGAGCGATCTTGGACAACTTTATGCCAAGTTAGGCGACTGGCAGCGCGCGAAGAATGCGTACGTCCAAGCACTGCCCATTCTGCAAAAAGATGGCGACGACATCAATAAGATTGAAGTTCTGGGACATCTCGGTGAACTGACGCTGCACGCCAAGAATCCCCGGCAAGCGCAGCAATATTTTCGCCAAGGACTTATGCGTGCCCGGGAGCAGAGGCTAATCCGTGAGGAGGCATTCCTGAACGCCGGTTTGGCCCGGACATGTCTAGAGATTCATTGTGCCGAAGACCCTCTGCTGACACTGTTGCAGGCCCAGCATGAAGCCGAGCAAATCCATCAGGTGGATGGAGAGGCGGCTATTGATGCTGCCATCGGAGACGTGCTGGCCCGGCGTCACGATGATTCCGGGGCGATGCACGCATACGCCCAGTCGGCCACGCTGTGGCAACAAATCCCCAACTCCAGCGAACTCGCAGCGGTCGCGGCAGATATGGCCCGTCTGGATGTCCGCCGCGGTCAGTTGCAATCGGCGCGGCTTCAAATTTACAAAGCCCTCGATGCGATTGAGGCCTCCCGCGCTCGCATTGACAGTGATGCGTTGCGCACTTCGTATTTCACTTCCAAGCACAGTTACTATGACGCGGCCGTCGATGTTCTTATGCGGTTGGATAAGGTGTGGCCTCATCATGGATATGGAGAACAGGCATGGACTGTTGCAGAACGGGACCGCGCCCGTACGTTGCTGGATGAATTGCAGGAAGGGGGCGACATGGACGCTTCCACATCCACCCAGCAGCTCAAGCAAAAAAGCGCCGCTCTGGAATTGAAGCTTCGCGATGCAGAGGGGAAACTGTCGCGCCTTGGTTCTACTTCTGCCGATATTGTTCAAGCACAGCAATTGCAACGGAACATCCATGACATGTTGCTGCAGGCAGACCAGTTGGAGGCACGCCATCGAGCATCCAACCCGGCCTATCATGCTCTGCTCGAAGAGAGTCAAGTGTCTCCAGTCGTATTTGGTCCCAACGTACTCACCGATGGGACAGCCCTTGTTGAGTATTGGCTCGGAAGTGTTCACAGTTATCTCTGGATTGTCACCGCAGCGGGCGTGCGGAGTTTCCGGCTGCCGGATCGCAAGAGCCTCGACGGACTTGTTCATTCCTATCAGCAGTCCATGCTGGCCCGAGACAAGTTCATGGCAGGCGAAGATATGCAGGCCCGTATGTTGAGGATTCAAAAGTCGGATGCACATCTCTCTGCGCAGTCGCGAAGGCTGGCAGCCATCCTGCTGCCAGAGCAGTTTTCGCCGAGTGTCCACCGGCTTTTGATTGTTGCGGATGGAAGCCTGCTGTCCATGCCCTTTGCGGCGCTGGAATTACCGCGTCTCCACGCTGGCCCTTTCAGATATCTCATCGAGAAGTACGATCTCGTCTATGAACCATCGGCTTCCACTGCGGTCGCTTTTCTTGCCAAGCGCACGCAGTATTCCGACCGATCGCGCATCGCCATCTTCGCCGATCCCGTTTACAGCCATGCCGACGCCAGGGTGAAGACCCCTGATGAAAGGCCCGCAGTACAAGTGTCTCAGGCCCCAGTCTTGCGTCAGGCCTCCATCGCGGGCCTGTCCGAACTGCCACGTCTGCCGGGCTCTCGTAAGGAAGCCACGGCGATAGCACAGATTGCAGGGGCTTCCAGTACGTCCTTGTTTCTCGGCTTCGATGCGTCCCCGCAGAAGGTTGAAGAAATCGATTGGAAGTCTTATGCCGCGGCGCATTTTGCCGCGCACGCCATTGTGGACACAGAGCATCCGGAATTTTCTGGCATCGTGTTGTCCATGTTCCACCGCAACGGCTCTCCAGCGGACGGGGTCTTATGGCTCCACGACATCTATCGATTGCATATGCCGGTGTCTCTTGTTGCCTTGAGTGGATGTGAGACAGCGGACGGAAAATCGATCCCAGGGGAAGGCATCAATGGGCTTTCCAGAGCCTTTCTGTATGCAGGGGCACACAGTGTGATCGGGACACTATGGGATGCGGAAGATAGCAGTTCCAGTGAACTGATGCAGAGCTTTTATAAGAAGTTTTTGAGGCAGCACCTGGCGGCCGCCGCCTCTCTCCGTGCAGCGCAACAGCGTGTCCTGTCCGATGCCAGCCATCGAGCGCCTTACTATTGGGCGGGATTTGTCTTGGAAGGCGATTGGCGGGGGCGCTAAACTGGACATTCCACGGAGTAACGAAGTTGCCCACACCGGAACCCGTAACCCCAAAGCGATGGACGCTCGACCAGTATGCGCTGGATCGCCTTCTGCATGCCTTGCATCCAGACAGAGAACAGGCGGGCTACGCATACGAGTCGCTGCGCGAGCGCCTTACCTGCTTTTTTGAATGGAACCATGGCGAAACGCCCCAGGAGTTGGCCGATGAAACACTTGACCGGCTGGCGCGTCGATTGTCTGCCTGTGAGAATGAAATTCTCGATCCAGCGAAATTTGCAGTGGGAATTGCGCGCTTATTGCTCAAGGAACATTTTCGGGAAAAAGACCGCCGTGAGGCGGCCCTCGCGACTCTGGCCGAGTTCTGTCTCAGTCACGCAAAGATGGAGTTGGAATCCGCCTTCGAGGAAGAACGCATAGCGGTGCTGGAGCGGTGTCTGCAGGTCATTCCTGAAACAAATCGCGCTCTGATAAAACGCTACTTTAGCGCGGAAAGCCGCACTCAGATTCAGCAGCGTCAACGCATGGCTGAAGAGTATGGAATTTCAACCAACGCGCTGCGAAACCGCGTGATGCGGATCAGGGCCGAACTGGAAAGGCGGTATGCGGTGGTGTATTCAAAAAAAAAACCTCCTGCGGGCGAGATGTTTCATCAAGAATTGTCACAGTATGATGAACAGTAAATTTTTTTCGCGAGAGAATCTATGAATCCCCCCTCAGACTCACGAGAATTGTTTTTGCGCTATCTGTTGCATGAACTGCCTCCCGACGGGCGGGCGAAGGTAGACGAGGCCCTGATCGTAGACCAGGAGTTTTCCGATGCTTTTCAGGAAGCTCGGTACGACCTGATCGATGCATACGTCGCCAACGAATTGCCGGCCGAGGACCGCCAGCGGGTCGAGAAGGCGATCTTTTCGTCTGAAAATGGACAGAAGGCGTTGTCCATGGCCCGCGCAATGCACAAAGAAAAAACTATGGCGGAACGCAAGGATGCGGCGCCGTTGTCCGTCTCCGCCGTCAGCCGCGCGAGAGTCCCGACTACAAATCGGACCTTTCGTACTGCCTTCCTGGCTTCGACGCTGGCGGCCTGCCTTCTGCTTCTTTTTGCAGTGATCCATGTGCATCGAGTGGCCATTCACCGGATTGCTCAAGCGCCGTCCCGGCCTTCATCGACAACGACAGCCAGCACCGGGCCGGAGAAGCCGGGCGCGGCGCAGTCGTCCACACTGCCCCAAAACGCCGTATCGAAGCCGCATTCCGCTTCCGGGAAGAACAGCGTGCTGGCCGTTGCGATCATGGGCACAGTCCGCGGGGCCGACGCCATCCCGGTCCAGATCCATCGAGGCATCCAACGTGTCCAGGTGCAATGGGCCGTCCCTTACGGTTCGACAGATTCGACGTACACGCTGGAAGTCGTCTCCGGCCAGGCGAGCATCGCTGTAATACAGCAGCACGGCCCGCTGGACACGGTCGGAAATATGCGCGTGGCCAACTTTTTCCTTCCCGCCGACAAGTTCCCAAGCGGCCAATACATCTTTCGGTTCCGCGCAGCCGATGCATCCGGCAATACGCCAGTCGTAGAGTCCTCCGTCCGCATCTCCCGCTGACGACCTGCATTCGACCTTCGGATCCTCTCGACGAACCGTTTCCCTGCTCGGTTTAATTTGCCCGTGATGTTTTTACAGAAAACGACACTACAGGGCAGAAGTCAGAAATTGCGCAGTATTTGGAGCAGAAATTCAGGCGGTCAGTCAGTCGGCCAGCATTACAGAATTGGTCCAGGCAGCGGTGCCAGTCACGACACCGCTGCCGTAGTCTTTCAGTCTGGAGAACACTACGGCATGTACGGTAAATCTCTTCGCATGCGGTTGATTTCACTGTGCCTGTCTGCGGTCGCAGTCATGGCGGTCGGCTGTCACTCGGCAACTGCGTTGAGTCCGCAAATGGAAGCAAAAGCCATCGGCTTGGAAGGCAAAGGCGATTGGCGCGGCCTTGCCGCTTTTGCGAATCAGGCGATAGAGCAGTATCCAAACGATGGAGAAGCATGGTTTTACGCTGCTGCGGCCGCAAATGGACTCGGGAACACAGCCGCCGCCAGAACTGACCTGGAAAATGTCGAGCGCTGCGGGCCCGCCGCTCTGAAGAGCGTGGCGCAGTCGATGCTGGCGCAGCTTCAGCCCGCGTCGAGCTATGCACGCTCCCAGGTGGCTGCGAAGGTCCAGCCGTCATCCGTGCCGGACATCTCCGTCGGATCGATCGCCGCTCTGACGGCGCAGGCACGGCGGAACTGGGAGCGGGACGCGATTCCAATCATGGTCATCGTGATGGGCAGTGGAAACAGTTATTCGACAGTGGTCAACTATTACTCTCCGTCGACCCGCCGAGGGCTGTCGGTCCGTCAGGGGGCGAATGGCTCCGGCATGCAGCGTATCGAACAGCCCGACTATGGCACCACAGCGCTTCCCGAGAACTTCAAGTCGTTGGCCGATGCAGTGGCTGTGGCCAGAAAGCACGGTCTCTCCGGACGGCTGGATCGCGCCTTTTTGTCCTGGGCCGAGGACATCTCCGGTCCGAACAATCTGACGTGGGACATGGCGTTTGGCATTCAGTCGGACGCGGCGCGGGTCATCGCCAACGATATGAGCGGGTCGCGGATGAACGATTTGCTGACGGCGGCAAACGGCGGCAGCAAATCGGCGCAGTACGATCTTGGAACGGCGTATGCGGCGGGCGTGGGCGGGAAAGAAGATCCCGGGAAAGCGGTCTACTGGCTGCAGAAGGCGGCGGCGCAGGGTAGCCGCCGGGCTGAAAACAGACTGGGCCAGGACTATCAAAGCGGTTATGGCGTGACCGCCAATCCGCAGCAGGCAGCCTATTGGTACGGGAAGGCGGCGTCCGCGGGATTCGGACCGGCCGAGTATAACCTGGGGCTGCTGTATGAAAAGGGAGTGGGAGTCGCGCGCGACTGGAAGTCCGCGGAACAGTGGTTCAACCTGGCGCTCCGGCAGGGAGTGCAGCAGGCGACCCTCGAACTGGATGAGATGCGGTCAGCGACAGAGCGAGAGTCGGGAGGCGCAACCCCGGCACAGATGCAGGCAGCCGATGCACTGGCCGAACGCATAGCTCGTGAATACTGCGCCTCCGGAGGACAAAATCCGGTTCTCGCTTTGGATAAGCGGACGCCCGATGAAGTAGACTGCGTGTATCCAGGGAAGAATTTCTCAACCAACGGCATGTTGCCTGGCAAACAAATCGGTAGCCCTGCCTCACTTCAGCTTGAGGGCTTACCGTCTTGGTACAAGTTTTATACTTGCTCGGCTTCGGATTGGAATTCCTCCACGGCAAGTATCGACCTTTCCTGTACACGCTGATCAAAGGGACAAGGCTTTGCGAGGGATTCGTCGCGTTGGACGAGGAAACCCAAAGCCTTTTTTACCCTGGAAACTGACCCCCCAGTGCAGATGCCATGGAGAAGAGCCGCGAGCCAGTCTTCCTGCGTTTCTATCGTTGCCGCGCAAGCTGTCCTGCGTACTGCGAAAAATAAATAAAAAACTGCGTGATGGATTTGCGGATTCGATCACTGGTATACAGAAGCGGTTTTTATTTCCATGTCTGAGGGCCTGTGATGAACAATTTCAGCTTTAGGTGGCTTTTGCATGCTCGTACACCTCTCAAAAAACTTTTAGTAATAAAGTTGGTGTTGATTTCAGTCTTATTACCAGCCGTGACCTTAGCCGGTTGTGATGAGATTTATCTCGCGACTGGGACGGGCCCGTTTGGGCCATCTGAGGATGAAGCACCAAGCACAACGACTGGCACTCCACCCACCACCACCACGCAAGGCTATGACGTCAATGGCATGTACGGTGATATCTATACGTCATTGAGTCGCGCAAGCGTCCGTAGTTTGCTCGATGTCAAGCCGAATGCAGCAACTTCATCGCCAGAGCCTTCTTTTTTTCTCTCCTCTACTCCGCCGATGAATGGGCTGGCCCAAACGGTAAATAATGCCGAGACCATCCTCGCGAACGGGATATATGTCACGCCTAGCGCGGCTCTACCTGGCGGAGGTGGATTCTTGGTGATCCAACGCCAGTCCGACTGTAGTTTTACCATGGATAAAATAGCCTCCAATTCATCGGGAACATTTTCCGCGTCCTCATCTGCAGACTTTGGTTCTTACCTGCACGCCGTTGCGGGCTTGCCGACGCAGACGGTGCAATTTCCTCTCGGCTGCAAAAGTCCCCAGCTTGGGATTGCCTCGCAAAGCTATGTGTATGTTGGTCAGGACAGCAAAGATGACATAGTTTATGCGGGACTGAATCCGTCTTCTGGCTATGAGGTTAACCTGGCCAATCCCGGGTCAGGAACAGCGTCTGCTACGCCGTTGCCGCAGGCGGTTTCTCTGGGGCTGGCGTCGCTCACCTTCAACGTGGCGGACGTCAACGGAGACGGGATCAACGACCTGATTGCCGTTGAGGAATCTTCAAATTCTCCCTCCACTCCGCCGGGAATCTTTGTTTTTCTCGGTCAGGCCAATGGCACCTTCGCCAATCCGGTGGAATATGCAGCAGGAAACGGTCCGATAGGGGTTGCCATCGACGATGTGAACGGAGACGGCAAACTGGATCTAATTGTCCCAAACTCAGGCTTCCCGCCTAACAACATTAAGGTGCTTTTGGGCAACGGAGACGGGACTTTCAAAACCGCGATCAATGCCGGAAGCACAAATCCTTTGCTGACCGCCAACCTGTCGGCTGTGGCAACAGGGGACTTCAACGGGGACGGAAAAAAAGACCTGGTGATGGGCGACGGCGAAATCCTGCTGGGCAATGGCGATGGCACCTTCGCCGCGTCCGCATTCACGCTGCCCATTAATCTTTCTGCAAGCAGCGGCGGTGTCCCAGTTGTTGGCGACTTCAACAATGACGGCAAGCTCGACGTTGCCATGAACCTTCCATCAACGAGTGTGGGTCAAGGCGCTGAGGGTGAGGTCATGGTGTTTCTGGGCAATGGAAATGGCACCTTCACCACGGGCAATTCGTATGTCAACATCCCCAATTCCGGGCACATGGCCACAGAAGACATCGATGGGGATGGCAACCTCGACCTGATTATCGGCTCAGGGGACAACGGCGTGTATTCGGCTGGGAGCAACACCAATGGCGTCTTCCAGTTCCTGATGGGCCGTGGCGATGGCACCTTTGCCGGAGCGCCAGGTTATCAAAATGTCGCCTATAGCGGCCTGAATCCGATTGCGCCGGCGTTTGCGGTGGGGGACTTCAACGGGGACGGAAAACCCGACATCCTTACCGATGTGGAGAGCAACAACAACATCCAGGGGATGGTTCTGCTGGCGGGCGACGGGCAAGGCAACTTTACGCAAGGGCCGACGATCAAGGGCGACGCTCCCCTGGCCTTGTTGGCGGCGGACATGAACGGAGACACGAAACTGGATGCTGTTTTTTATGCCTATTCTACTTCTAGCTCAAGTTATGGTATTAGCGTCGCTCTTGGAAATGGCGACGGCACTTTCCAGACGGTAACGAGCACCCCCTTGCCAAGTGGTAAATTCGGCGACTTTGTTGTCGGCGATTTCAACGGGGACGGGAAGCCCGACGTAATGGTGACAGAAACACCCTATACCACCAGCGCTGGTGCGGTCTACTTGCTGCTGGGCAACGGGGACGGCACGCTCCAGGCCCCGGTGCAGGTGGACGCGCCACCGCAAGCGTATGGGATTACGGCTGGCGACTTCAACGGCGACGGCAAGCTGGATTTTGCCATAACAAGCACGCAGCAAGGGGCCTACAATACGCCGGGTTCTGTGCTGGTGTACCTGAATCAAGGCAACGGCACGTTCGCCAAGCCAGTCAGCTACACGGCCAATATGTTTCCTGGGCCAATTGTGGCCGCGGACGTGAACAAAGACGGCAAACTCGACCTGGTTGTGGCCAGCCAAGACAATGCAACGGTCACTTCCACCAATCCGTTTGGCCCTCATGGGACCCTGAACGTTCTGCTGGGCAATGGGAATGGAACATTCCAAACGGCGACCAGCTCCCCATTGAATGATCCAGGGTATAGCAACCTGGCTGTTGCCGACATGAACCAGGATGGCATCCCGGATGTGGTTGTGGGGGACGACAATCCTCCATTCTTTTACACACAGATACTCTATGGCAAAGGCGATGGGACCTTCCCGACCGGGAACAGTCTGCAAATGGGGATAAACTCACAGTCCGTGGCCGCAGCGGACGTGAATGGGGATGGCCGACCGGATCTGCTACTGACATCGGGGAACAGCCATGCCAGTTTGGACGTTTTTGTGAACCAGTACAGCGGCAAGATGCTCTCGACGCTGCCCGCGACAACGACAGCACTCTCGGTCAGTCCGAACCCGGCCGTCGCTGGCCAGACCGTCACTTTCACAGCGCAGGTAACGGCCTCGTCCGGCAGCACGGAGCCGACAGGGACGATCAACTTTATGAACGGGAGCACGCAGCTTGGCACTGGCACGCTGGACTCCAGCGGGGCCGCGACCTATACAACGTCCAGCCTGTCCACGGGCAGTTATCCAGTGACTGCCGTGTATAGCGGAGACACCAATTATTCCGGCAGCACATCGTCCGCGGTGACATTGGTGGTGAATGCGCAGCCGGTCGCCGCAGCCACAACCACCATGCTGGCTACTTCCGCAGCCACGGCAAACGCCGGGCAAAATGTGACCTTCACCGCAACAGTAGCGGGCCCCTCCGGCAGCACAACCGCGCCGACGGGGACCATCACTTTTATGGATGGCGCCACTATGCTAGGCACGGGAACGCTGAACGGCTCCGGTGTGGCGACCTACTCCACCAGTACATTGAGCGTGGGAACACACTCGATCACGGCGCACTATCCCGGAGACACAAACTTTGCTGCGTCCGTTTCTGCGGCAATTACAGAAACGATCGACGCAGCGCCGACCTTTACGCTCGCGGCAAAGGCAAGCAGTCTTTCGATCACTCCCGGTCAAAGCGGTACCGTGGGTCTTGCGGTGACGCCGGTCAACGGCTTCAATGCCGCCGTCAGCTTTGCCTGCTCGGGCCTGCCTGCGGAGGCGACCTGCAGCTTCTCGCCCGCAACGGTAACGCCCAGCGGTACGACTGCGGTCACCACCACAATGACCATTGTCACCACGGCTGCGACCAGTGAAAACCGGATGACGTGGCCATTTGCGGGCGGCGGAGTGACGCTGGCGTTCGCCCTGTTCTTCTTCCGCAAAAGGAAACGCCTGCCCGTGTTTCTCTGCCTCACGCTGCTGCTGGGTATCGGCGGCATGGCCATCGGCTGCGGCGGCGGAGGGGCTACGAAGCCGCCCGGCAACACTGGCACTCCCGCTGGCAACAGTACGGTGACGGTCACCGCGAGTTCTGGCTCCGGCGCGAGCGCGATCACGCAGACCGCCACGCTTACCTTGACCGTGCAATAAACACACCACAGCCGGGCTGGAAATTTTCTGGCCCGGCGCAACAATTTCCTGTGATGTTTTTGCGGAAAGCGACACTACAGAATATATGGCCATCTTTGTACGCTTCCAAGCCGTGATGCCTTGACAGCGATGCCGGATGGACAATAGCTGCTTCTTTTGGAGACTCTTTTATGCGCCGCCTTGACCGATTTGTCCGCTCGCTCGTCTTTGCGTATTGTGTCACACAGATGATTTTCGCCCTCTCCGTTTTCTCTGCCCGATCGGTCTGCGCGGAAAGCGCCCCCAGGATGAATACAAAGGCAGTCCGCGGCCGGTTGAGTGACTCTGTAAGGCCGCCTCGCTTACTGCCGTTCAAACGCGCCGGGAACCCTGCGATTCCCGTGCTGTTTACGCAAAATCATGGACAGGCGCCGGCGGACAGTTTATTCGTCGCTCGAGCAGGCAACCTGCAAGTTTTGCTGAACCGAGACGGCATGACAGTACGTGTTGCCGATCCTATTCCTGGATCGGCAACCTCCAGTAGACAGATGGACACTGCCGCGCGTGCTTCAGAGGGGTCATTCCAACCCAAAAAACAAGCCGTGAGATTTACGATTCAGGAACAGCACCTTCGCTTTCTTGGCGCGAACCCTGACGTGACCCTGGAGCCGCTGGAGGAGCAGACCGGCACGGTGAACTACTTTCTCGGCAAGGATCAAAGCCGCTGGATTCGCGGCCTGAAAACCTATGCCCGTGTCAAGTATCACAATCTCTATCCGGGCATCGACCTGGTGTTCTACAGCCACAATGGGAAACTGGAATACGACTTTGTGGTCGCCCCGGGAGCCGATGCGGAAAAAATTCGCTTCCGGATGGATGGAGAAACTTCCACGCGAATAACATCTGGGGGAGCATTGTGCATTGGCAGCGGGAACGAAGCGATTCTTCACATGCCAATGCTGTATCAGAACGTTGCGAATGGAAAGAAGATGATCGGGGGGAAGTACGTTCTCCATGCCGACAACACGATCGGTTTTCAATTCGCCAGCTATGACAAGACAAAAGCGTTCATCATCGACCCAACAATCAGTCTTTTGTATTCCACATATGTCGGAGGCGTGCATGATGATGAAGCACTGGACATCGCCTTGGATAAAGCGGGCAACAGTTATATCGTGGGCTTTTCAGCCTCGCAAAATTTCCCTATTTCCGCCAATGCATATCAAACAACGCGCAAAAATATTGGAACCTATGTGCGTAACGTGGTGGTCGCGAAATTCTCCCCGTCTGGGGCGTTGCTGTATTCCACATTCATCGGCGGCTCCGTCAATGATTATGGATATTCTATCGCGCTCGATTCCAACAACGACGCTTTCGTTACCGGATATACGAATTCTTCCGATTATCCAACGACGGCTAACCCTATCCAGTCGGCGCTGTCACCCGGAGGGAAGACGGCGTTTCTTTCGGAGTTAAGCCCGAATGGAACGACGCTGAAATACTCTACCTACTACGGCCCCACTGCCGCAGGTGGGATATCGCGCGGCTATCAGGTTATTTCCGACAGTAAAAACAATATCTACCTGGGTGGCTATTCTGGTCCTGGCCTACCAACGACGACCGGCGTATACAAAACGACGCTGGCAGCCAGCGGCGGCAACAATGGGTTTGTTGCAATCTTCAATTTCACGCAATCCTCCGCCAGCCCTCTGATGGCAGCCACATATTTCGGTACCGATACACCCCAGACAAACAATGTCTTTACTGGAAACAAGATTGTAGGGATAGCCCTGGACGCAAACGGAAATGTTTGGTTTACCGGCCAGGGATATACCAACAACCTTCCAACCACGGCAAATGCGCAACAGCCCACTGTAAACGCGCTGAGTGCAGGATGCAATTCGGGGGCAGTGCCGCTGAACTCCGCAGCAAATTATGGGGAACTCTCCTCCAATCTTCAGAATTTGTCATACTCCAGCTATCTCAGTGGCCAGACGGAGGCGGCATCTGAAGCTGCGTGTTCGGAGTTTGGATGGAAACTGTCCTTTGACTCATCCGGGAATTTATATGTATTGGGAGTGACGGCGTCCGACAAGTTTCCGGTAACGAAGGGCGCCCTGCTAACGACATTTCCGGGCAGCGGCTCTGGCGCTTGGGTAACATTTCTTGTGAAATTCAGCTCGAACGGAATGAAAATGTTATGGGGCACTTACCTGGGTGGTAGTCCTGGGCTGACGTTTCCTGCCAAGGTCGTTATGGATGCAGCAGGCAATCCATGGGTGGCCGGGTCTACCCAGGCGTCCAACTTCCCGATCGCTGGAACGCCGTATCAACCCACGCTCGCGGGTCAGCAAAACGGATTTATCACACAGATGAATCCGAACGGCGCGCAGGCGCTGTATTCCACCTATTTCGGGGGCAACTCCACTGACAGCCTGAATGCCTTTGCTCTCGATGCGGGAAACAATATTTATGTTGCGGGCGCAACCAACTCCAACAACTTTCCGGTTACCGCCGATGCCTTCCAATCCACGCTGGCCCAGGGAAAGCTCGATGGCAGCAATTGGTTCTTCAGCGAACTCGGCTCTGGGACAATCTCGGTTGTCGGATCGACGGTTTTCGGCAATACGGGAGACAGCACGCTTACAGTGGATGGTTCCGGCATCGAGCAGGGCGCAACCTGCGAACTGGTGCAGGGTTCGACGGTCATCGACGCTGCGTCTGTCTATGTCAACAGCGCCGGGACATCGATGAATTGCTCCTTTGCGCTGAACGGGGCGGTCACGGGCAGTTACAGCATTGTCGTCACCAACCCGAATGGCGGCAGCACGCTGACTGCGGCCAACACAGTGACAGTGCAGAGTGGCGGGCAGCCGAATCTATCGGTGGAGATCGTGGGGCGTTCCGCCATTCGGATCGGGGTATCAACGTCGTTCTACATCAACGTCACCAATTCCGGGACCCAGGATGCTTACGTCATCCCCGTATGGGTGTCCATTCCAACGGGCATCACCTTCAGCATTAACGGGTACACGCAGGCACAGAGCCAACAATTGGCGGCAACCGTCGGAAATACAATGTATGTCGAGCTTTTTATTCCCCATCTTGTATCCGGCGGGACGGCCACAATCCCGTTGCAGATTACATCGTCCAACGCATCCCCCCAGATAGCCCTCATCGCAACCATGCAGCCGCCATGGTTTGGCTCGGTTGCCGATGCAACGACTGCATTCAATGGCGTTACCAGCACCTATACCCCAGGTTGCGTGCAGAACCCTACCAATACCTATTATCTCAATTGTCTCGGAACCTCCTTGTTCTATTCGCAAGCGAACACGATGGGTTTCACTCCGCCCGTGATCCCGACAATCCCGCCGCCGCCGTTTTTCGTCGGACAGGGGGGCAATGCCAGGGCGCATCCCACAATGGGTCAGACGTTGACATCCACTATCCCATGGACCCCTGGAAGCTCTGCGGGAGTGAAGCTACAACCTCTAGAGGAGTGCAGCATGGTCAGCTTTAACGGATATGACCTTGGGCAGAAGGCTGGTGCAGCAAAACAAGCAGTACCTTTTGCCAGCTTTTTAAACATCTTTTTTTCTTTAGGATACGTCGCGGGGACTATAACGGGCCCAGTGAACAATGCGTCAGCCGCTGCAGTGCCGGCCCCCCCAGCCGGCCCATCTAATTCTTCAAATTTTCGTCAATCCGTTAACACCCGTCCCTTGCAGGCATCCAGTTGCAGTCCTCCTCCACTACCGCCAAATCTTCAGCCATCCGCCATTTTCGGCCCGACTGCCGTTAGTTCGATCGATCCCAATGAAAAGGACGGGCCGCTGGGCGATGGTTCGACGAGTTACTATGTCCGTTCGATGCCCCTGCCCTACGACGTTTCCTTTGAAAATAAACCGACCGCAACCGCTCCTGCCGCGCAGGTGGTCATTACGGACCAGCTCGATCCAACCAAGGTCGATCTCACCACGGTCCAGTTGACTGCCTTTACTTTCGGCACGAACATTATCAGCGTCCCGTCTGGCACCAACAGCTACAACACTCTGTACAGCATCAATTCCAGCCTGTCCGTTCGCATCCAGGGCAGCTTGAATGCGCAGACGGGCCTGTTGACCTGGACGTTTACTTCCATTGATCCTTCCACGGGCCTGCCCCCGACCGATCCGACGGTTGGGTTCCTGCCGCCCGATACCGACGGCGTGTCCGGACAGGGCAGCGTGATTTTCAGCGTCGCACCCAAGGCTGGCGACAGCACCGGAACTGTAATCAGCAATACGGCCACGGTCGTCTTCGACGCCAATGCGCCGATCAACACGCCAACATGGTTGAACACGCTGGATGTCACTCCGCCGACGAGTTCGGTTCAGGCTCTACCAGCCACCACAACCTCCGGAAGTTTTACCGTCAACTGGTCGGGCACGGACGCGGGATCCGGAATCGCGTTCTACGACATTTATGTCGCTGTGAATGGCGGACCGTATTCCATCTGGCAATCGCAGACGACCGCAACCTCTGCGACGTACACTGCGACTGCCGGTGGCAGCTATAGCTTCTACAGCATTGCCACGGACAAAGCCGGCAACATCGAAGCCCCCAAATCGCAGGCGGAGGCGACGACCCAGGTCGTGCTGAACCCCAGCTTTACTTTGGCCGCCAGTGGCGCGAGCCTGAGTATTGCCCCAGGGCAAAGCGGCACGATTGGTCTGTCCGTCACACCGGTAAACGGCTTCAACTCCGCAGTCAGCTTTGCATGCTCCGGATTGCCCAGTGAAGCATCCTGCAGCTTCTCGCCCGCTGCTGTCACACCGAATGGAACGGCGGCGGCAAATACAACCATGACCATCACCACGACAGCGCCGAGCGCGCAGAAGCGGCATGTATCCGCGGCTCTTTCCGGTTTGACCGGAGGCGCATTGGCGGCTGGCTTCCTTCTGTTTCCGTTTCTATACCAGAAGCGGCGTTTGGGATGGATATTTGTCCTGCTTTGCACGGTGACCATTCTGGGAGTGACCGCGTGCGGCAGCAGTAGCAGCAGCCCTCCGCCGGTCACAAACCCGGGAACTCCCGCAGGCGCAAGTACGGTGACTGTCACCGCAAGCTCCGGCTCCGGAGCGAGCGCGATCACGCAAACCACGACGTTTACCTTAACTGTGCAATAACACATGGCAGTCGGGCTGGAAATTTTATGGCCCGGCTGTCGTGTTTGCATATCACGGATCGGATATTTATTTGCGATCCATCTATGACATTCTCCGGATAAGTAGGAGAGAAGGGCCGAGGCGTAAAAGACCGTGTCAAGCCTTGTGATCGCCAACGACGGCGCGCTGGCGCGGGCTTGACGTTGGCCGTGCCTCGGCTACACTGACGCCCCGGGGAATGTCATCAAGCTAACAAGCCTGCACATTTCCATGAATTGCCTTTGCTTCTGCCCGCAGCGCAATCCTTTGAGTCTCGTTGAAATCAAGGGTGGCACTCGGCGCAAGCGCAGGAAGGTCATCCTTACGCCAGAAGAATTTCAGCAACTCTGCAGATTGTTGGAAGAGCCGTATCTCACGATGGTCATCATTGCCATGTGCCTGGGACTGCGTGTGAGTGAAATCCTCGCGCTCAAGTGGACCGACTTCGATTTTGAAGCGGGCACACTGATGATCACGCGGGGAACCGTGCATGGAAGAATCGGGCGCGTGAAGACGGAATACAGCGAGGATGAAATGCCTCTCGATCCGGCCTTCGCGAAGATACTTCTGAAATGGAAA
>JAJZAL010000091.1 GCA_021799405.1 Acidobacteriota bacterium | reverse complement strand
AGCGGTTTGTGCTCGTGAACCGGGAGCTCTGCCATCTGACCGAAGAGATACAGGCCTGGGAGAAGAATGGAAATGAAAGTCGAGATCGCGATCGGGGAGATGCATCGCTTCGAGCTGCGTGATGCGCTGCTCATCTACCGCGAGAATCGGCGCAGCTTTATCACCTGGCATACGGTAATGGCGCAGCAACAAGGTCCGCCAGCACTCGGACCGGCGCAACCATTGACGTCCGCTTTCATCGAAGACCTGGCCGAATCGCTGTCCGGTGGCGCTGTAGCCGAGATGCTACCGGAAAATATTCTGGCAAAATCGGACCGGATGATCGCCTGGTGGACGCCGCGGCGTGTGCGGCGCATGTTCTTCGAGAACACCGAAGGCAGGGCGCAACAACTGAATGGAAAGATGTTTCCGCAGCCGGCGCTGGTGTGGAGGGTGGCGCAGGGAGACCTGAAGATCCGGGCAATCTCCGAGAATAAACGGCCAGACGCTGAAACCGCGCTTGCCGTTGCTCCCTTCTGGAATATCTCGGATGACGGCCGGGTATGCCTGGGATCGATGCGCTGTCCTGAGACTGCATCAGTGACATCAGTCGGAGCCTGGGAGCGGGGATTCTACGAAAGCGCGTTCACGCACGCCAATGTGGGAAGAGTCACGCGTCACAAGGGCGGCCACGATGCTCTGTGGGCCGAGCTTGCCGGCAAGCGGCGGCCGTTTCCTGCCGATGCGCTGATTCGCTTGCCGCAGACGCTCGCGCAATTCATTCAGGGGAGGTAGCGAGCGATGCGCATCGAGCATCTTCTCCCGTCCGGTCTGCTCGGTCGCCAGCCCTTGAGGATTCTGGTGGTGGGCGCCGGTGGCACGGGGAGCGCCATCGTAATGGGGTTGCCGTATCTCCACCAGGCGATGCGGGCATGGGGACATCCCTATGGTCTCGAAGTCACCCTCATGGATGGGGACACGGTCTCTGAAACCAATTGCGTTCGGCAGCCGTTCTCGTGGTCCGATGTGGGACAGAACAAGGCGACGGTCCTGATCAACCGCATCAACCTGTTCTGGGGGACGAAGTGGAATGCCCAACCTACGTGCTTTGATGAGACGACGGTCCGGCCGAATCATGACCACAGCCCAGATCTTCTGATTGGGTGTGTGGACACGCGGGGGGCACGCGGTGTCATTGAGCGAAGCGTGACCAGGAAGTCGAGCTATGTCACGTACTGGCTCGATCTCGGCAACAACGCGTCGAGCGGACAGTTCGTACTGGGCCAGCCGCTCAATGGTAGGAACCGCCGCAAGGCGGAACGGCTGCGGACGGTCAGCGAGCTCTATCCGGAGATTGCCGATGCCGCAGCCGGCGAAGACCCTCTGCCCAGTTGCTCTGCCGTCGAGGCGCTCGAACGGCAGGAGCCGTTCATCAATCAAACGCTCGCTACAAGCGCCTTGGCCATGCTGGCGAGACTCTTCCGCTACGGCAGACTTTGCCATCACGGCGGATTTTTTAATGCTGCCACCGGACAGGTGACCCCCCTTCCTGTGGACCCCGAATTGTGGCGCCGGGTACGAAAATCGCAAAGGAAGCGTGCGCTTCCCGATTCGATGGGTGGCTGGGACCGGTCAGAATGGACATCGAGGCGGGAGTCCCGGGGCGATGTCCGTCGAACGGAATCCGGGCTCTAGTCGACGTTGCTTGCTTTCCCCATCGATGACTACTACCCTTACCAGTAGGAGTATTACCGATGCAGATCACGAGCAAGGGTCAGGTCACCATTCCTCAGGAAGTCAGGAACCAGCTGGGCCTTCTGCCCCATACCGAGGTCGAGTTCGAAGTGAGCGGCGACCATGCCCGGATTCGCAAAGCCAGACGCACAGAAGGATACGGTGTTCGGGGTCAGAGGGCGCTCAGGGCGCTGCGCGGCTCGGCCGATACACGCCTCTCGACGGATGAAATCATGGCACTGACCCGCGGAGGCAGCCGGTCGGGCGCGAAGGGAAAATGACGATCGCACTCGGTAACCTGTCCTCCCGCCTAAGCAACTGCCGCGGCGTTCTCGTCGACAGCAATATACTCCTGGATATTGCAACCAATGACGCCAAATGGGCAGAGTGGTCGGCGCAGGCACTGGCTGAATGTGCCGAACGCACGGTCCTGATTATCAATCCCATTGTCTATGCCGATGTATCGATCGGATTCAGCACCATTGAAGCTCTGGACGCTGCTCTCCCCCTTGCTTCCTACGAGCGGGAAGCTCTGCCATGGGAGGCCGGGTTCCTTGCCGGCAAGTGCTTCCTGAGCTATCGCCGGCGAGGCGGCCGGCGGGCTACACCGCTTCCGGACTTTTATATCGGAGCGCACGCGGCCATCGAGCGGCTGGCCCTGCTCACGCGCGATGCTGCGCGCTATCGGACCTATTTCCCGAAGCTCGAAATCCTGGCGCCGTCATAGTGTCCCGGAAGTCTGGCGCGGCAATCATCCAGGTGTGACAGGGTCCCCTTCTCCGATCGCTCAACTTTCCGGAGCGCAGGCGGCCGCTCAGTGCACGGTGACGTTGCCGCAGCAGCGCTTGTACTTCTTCCCGGAACCACAGTAGCAGGGATCGTTGCGGCCGATTTTCGACTTGGTTGCGGGGGGGCGGGCGGACGTCCTGCTGCTACCTGAGCGGAAGTAGTCCCAGAGCCGCTGCGTAGCGACAGATAGTCCTGCGAGTACTTCTTTTCGCAATTGGGCTTCCGGCGGAGTCTTCCACGACCGCAACTCCGGGTCGGGATCGTTCTCATGCGCCAGAGCCAGAACCGGCAACAGGATGGCAAACCTGTTCTCGTCGTCAAAGATCTCATCCCATGCCTTGCGGCAGAGGCCGACGCCTCGCAGAAAGCTGCGCGCCCAGCGATTCCCCCGCGGGATTGCCTCGTCCTCTTCGAGGATAAGCCGGGGAATGAAGACCAGATCCGGGGTAGCCAGCGCCCGGGCGATAAAATTCCAGTGGCGCATGGCCAGATTGAGGAATTCCCGGAGTTCCGCTTCGGTGGAGAACGGACCCGGACCGCCACCCCAGATCTCGTCAAGGTATGCGCTTGGAGGAACCGCCACCGGTCCGCAGATGAGCGCTGCGAAGAACCCGTCCATCTCTTCGAGATTCATGGTGCTTTCCCCGGAAAGACCTCGGAGGATTGCTTCCAGACGGTCATATTCCGCGTCCGAGAGCGACTGGTCCAGGGCGGGCCGGTTTCGAGGATGAACCTGCGGTTTCATAGCGCCAGAATACTCGCCCGAGGCCTTGCTTGAGCAGGAACCGAACAGGGCTCTTGTCGTAACACGTTTTGGACTTCTCTGAAGGGCGCAATGCTACGGCCTTGGAGATCTGTTTTCGAAGTCAAAATCCAATTCCATCCCGGAGGATTCATCCCGATGTTCAAAGAACTCGCGCCGCTCGTGCGGCATCGCGCCGTCCTCTTCACCGTAAGCCATGTCGAAGACGACCGGTTTCGCGTGAACGTTATTCCGAAGAAGATCACCGACGGTGAGAACGACGCTCTCACAACGCCGGTCAGCGTGACCGGCACTGTCGAGGATCTTGACAGAGAACTTCCCCAGACCCTGCTCCATTTCGTCTCCAGCCACCTCGAACTGAAGAACTCGCTAGAACGGGCCAAAGCCGAAATGGAGGCGGCTTCCAAAGCCGCCAACGCCGAAGCGAGAAAGAAGTCCGGAAGCCAGATCACGAAGAAGGATCCGGCCGTGAATTCCAGCAAGCCAGCCGTGGCGTCGGAAGCTCCGGCTCCGGCGAAAGCCGAGCCTCCCAGAGCGGCTGGCCTGTTCGACACAGCTCCAGAGCCTGTCAGATCCCATGGAGACGATGGATCGGCTGCCGGGAGCGTGCGTTCTGCCATTGTGGTATCGGAGACCGACGAGGACGAGGAGATCCTCCGGGAGGCGTATGCCGAAGGCGAGGTCGAAGAAGGGGATGAGGCAGCTTGAGGGGCTTTAGAAGTTCCCAGTTATGTCCGCCTTCTTTCGAGTGCAATCTACACAGCCTTGACGATGGGATAACCTCTGGGTCACGCCATGATTGAAGCTGCTGCACTCAACAGCACCCGCAGCTCTCACCGCGGAGAGCACGACGACCCTCGATGATCAGGAAAGGAACTGCCGCCAAGGCTGCAATGGAATCCATCCAGCCGATGTGGAAGGCTGCATTGATGCCAAGTCCCAGAAGGGTAATGCCCGCCAGATACGCGCATGTTGCCGATTGAACGGCATCCGCGGCTAATGCACGATTCTCCGTTGTCTTTGCCGTTCTGTGCTTGAGCCAGGCGAGCGTCGGCATCACAATGAGCGCGGCGATAGTGACCGCGATCCCGGCTGGGCTCGTGAGAGGCCGAATACCCGTCACGAGAGCTGCGATCGCGGCGGCAGCCACAACCCCAGCCAGAGCAAAGAGAAGAAGGCCTGCCCAACGCGCAGCCCGCGTCTTGTTAAGCGCAAATGCAGGCAAAAACGACATCAAAGCAACGGCTGCCGAGAGAAGCTCCACCAGGCTGTCTGCACCAAAGGCCAGCAGCGCAATGCTGTGAGCTGTGGCGGCAGCATAGAGTGCTATTCCACATTCTGCCAGCATCCACGCAAGCGTCAATCCCTGCAGCCAGAAGACAATCCTGGGTGCATCCGACGGCGGCGTACATCCGCGGTCTTGCGTATTGATGATCGGAAGAGAGCGGTTCATTCAGTCTCTATTCTGCCTTGTTCAAAGATGGCCCGCGAGCGGAGGCGAGCCGCGGACGCCGGCGTCCAGATCGTAGGTCACTTTCGGGCTATAAAGTACGAACCTAAGACAAGGGCAGCAGCAAGGGTCTGCGCTGCCAGCGTTTCCACTGTCGGAAACACGGAGAACCAAAGGCCCATCCACGCAGGGATATGGTTCGCCAGCAACGGAATGGTGGTTGTCGGAAGCCAATGGGCGACCTGCATCTCCTGTGCCTGCTCGCCCACCATGACGAGCAAGACCGCCCCAAGCATTGCCCCAGTGAACACCAGCATCTTCCGGTACGGCAGTTTGCAGTGAGCAAAAAAGTTGAGGATCGCAACAATGCCGGTGAACAGGACCCCGAGGATCACACCATACAACACCGGCTCGCCGCCGAGCTTCAGACGGTAGCTTTGCAGAAAGAGAACGACCTCGACGCCCTCGCGATAGAAGGAAGTAAATCCAAGCAGAGCCATGCCCAGCAAAAGGCGCTGCTCAGATGCCGTACCCTTTTCAGCCTCCTTCAGCAGCTCTCGCTTTCGATTGTTGTGAAGGGAGATCCACCCAGTCCAGTAAAGTTTGTGGAAAAACCAATTCATCACGACCAGCAGCACGACAATCGCGAGCAATCCTGTACCGGCCTGGACGTACAGAGCGTTGATGTTCTGCGTCAGGTCGTCAACGATGCTCACCGCGATGAACCATGTGACGAGCGTCGCAAGAAAACCAATAGCGATCCCGGCCGCCACGGGACGCCTATAGAAAGAATTCCCCGATTTTGCCATCCCCGCAGTGAGCGCGGAAAGTACTAGAACGCACTCCAGCCCCTCGCGAAAGACCAGGACACCAATATCGAGGATTCCAGCGAATGATCCTGCTTGGTGAGCGATCGGATTTGGGTATCCAGAGGAAACTATCCCCTGCCAAATCAGAACGATAATCAGGAACAGCGCAGCGGACCCGAGAAGGATGCGGAAACTCCAGTTCACGACTTGCGACGGGCGAGAGGTCGATTCCAAATACACAGAAGTATTATATACGACCAATTAAGTCGTATATTGAGCCTGCTGTGCGCCTTTATCTGTCGCAGGGCAGAATTCTCTTTTTTGCTACATCGCGTGGCCGTGGTGATGCAGCCCGTGATCGTCACCTTCCTGATGGGTGTTCATCATGCGAAGCATGGCCGGGCCTCCGGTGCGAAGAAAACGAATGATCACCAGCAACGCAAAAACCAGAAAGACGATGTTGAGCACGGTCGTGTAGTTCCAGCGAATTGCAGCTTCGGCGATCTGCGCATGCCGTTGTTGAGGGATCAGATGGAAAGCTCCGAAGACGAACTCAACAGCCAGCGCGGCAACGGTCATTGAAGCATAGAAAATAACCAAGAGCAGCGCACTGATCCTCAGTCCATAGTATTTGCGATAGATATTGAGGATCGGAAGGATGATCAGGTCGGCGAACAGAAAGGCCACCACTCCGCCAAAGCTGATACCGCCGTTCCAGAGCACGGCTGCCAGAGGTACGTTGCCGACCGAGCAGACGAAGGACAGGATGGCTACAGCTGGGCCTATAACCGGTCCCCATAATTTGGCCAACACAGGATGGCCATGCAGGAAGAAGGCTTGCCAAAAGCTTTGAGGCACCCAGGCTGCCAACGCTCCGGCGATTAGCAGTCCACCGCCGATGTCGAGCCAGGTCGATGCCCAGTCCATCACGAAGAAGTGGCTGATTGCAGTGCGTCCTTTTGCAGAGATCATGCGCTGCCAGAGGCTTCCTTCGTGGAGAGACATGTCCATGGCGGCGTGGCCCTCCATCCGTCCCTGCAAACCTCTCTCCGCCTGTTGCCGGGCCTTCTCCACGATCTTCGGTGTAACAAATGCCCTGAAGAGAACGGCCATGATGATGATCATCAGCGGGCCGCCGGTGAACTCTGCCAGAGTGAACTGCCAACCCATCAGCACGGCCAGCAGAATGCCCAGTTCCACCACCAGATTTGTGGAAGCAAACTGAAAGGCCATGGCTGCCGTGAAGTTCGCGCCTTTCCGGAACATCGAACGCGCCAGGGCGACTGCGGCGTAAGAGCAGGATGAGGATGCCGCGCCGAGTCCGCTTGCAATCGCAAGGGTTCTCGGCGAGTCATCAGGCAGCAGACGGATCATTTCTTCTTTGGAAACGACTGCCTGAACGACTCCCGAAAGGGAGAAGCCCAGGATAAGCGCCCAGAGAATCTCCCAGAACATGGCAAACGACATCATGAGTGCGTGACCGACCGCAGCAAACATCTCTATTGCCTCCTCAAAGGTTGATTGTTGCACTCACAACCCTGTGTCTTCCTTATTCGATGGATGGAGTTGTCCTCGCTTCATCGCCCGCTGCTTCAGCATGACAAAGAAGACGGGAACGAGAATGAGGACATTGATGCTGGAGGTAATCATGCCTCCCACAATCGGAGCGGCAATCGGCTTCATCACATCAGAACCGATTCCGGACTCCCAAAGAATCGGCGCAAGGCTGGCCAGCACCGCCACTACGGTCATAAGCTTCGGACGAAGACGGAGAACCGCGCCTTCGATCGCGGCAGCGTCGAGGTCGTCTCGTGTGTTCACTCGCCCCTCAGCAATTCGTTTTTCCAGGGCTTCGTGCAGATAAACCACCATGACCACTCCGGTTTCGACTGCGATGCCAAACAGAGCAATGTAACCAACCGCCACAGCGACGCTGAAGTTGTAGTGAAGGAGCCACTGTAGCAGGAGACCTCCGGTCAGGGCATAGGCTGTGGGAAGGATCAGCATCAGCGCTTCCGCAAGGGATCGGAAGACGAGGTAGAGCAGGATCAGAATGACGCAAAACACGATCGGAAGAATGAGCTTGAGTCTTTGCTTCGCCCGCTGCTCGAACTGATACTCTCCCGACCACTGGTAGGTATAGCCGGCCGGGAGCCGGAGTTTCTGCTGTAATTGTTGATCTGCGCTACTGACGAAGCCTCCATAGTTGGTGTTGTTCAGATCGACATAGATGTATCCGGTCAAGGCCCCATCCTCGTCGCGGATCATGGCAGGACCTTTCGAGAAGGAAATACGCGCGACCTGGCTTAATGGGATCTGGGCTCCCGAAGGCGTGCCAATGAGAACGTCACCCATCGCCTCGATATTGTTGCGGAAATCGCGCTCGTAGCGAACGTTGATGGGAAACCGGTCGCGCCCCTCAACGTTCTCCGCAATGTCTTCGCCGCCAATTCCGGACGCAACAGCATTTTGTACGTCGGCGAGGGTCAGGCCGTACTTCGCAATCTCGGGGCGATTCGGCTCCACGTTGACGTAGAAACCTTGCGCTACCTTTTCCGCAAAGATGGATCTTACCTGCGGCATGCCGGAAAGAATGCTTTGAATCTGCGCGCCCACCTGTTGGATTCCGTCGATGTTCGGGCCCTGCACCTTGATCCCAACGGGTGTTTTGATGCCGGTCAACTCCATGTCAAGACGGTTCTCGACAGGCATGGTCCAGGTGTTGGACAGACCCGGAAACTGGAGTTTTGCGTCCATCTGCTGAATGAGCTTGTCGTAGGTCATTCCTGCAGGCCACTGTTTTCGAGGCTTCAGCATGATGGTTGTGTCATACATATCGAGAGGCGCATTGTCGGTTGCGCTGTCGGAACGGCCCGCGGTGCCGAAGACGCTGACCACCTCGGGAAAACCGCGGATGATGCGGTCCTGTTCCTGGAGGAGCACCTTCGCCTGTCCAATCGAGATGCCTGGCAATGCCGTCGGCATATACAGTACGGAACCTTCATAGAGTGGCGGCATGAACTGGCTCCCCAGATGAAACGCCAGGGGCAGTGTCACGGCAAGGAAGATGAGATTCAGTGCGATCGTCAGCCATCGGTGACGCAGGCAGAATCTCAGTACCGGCAAATAAATCGCCTGCGTGATCCGGGAGATGGGATTTGCGTTTTCTGGGCGAAGCTTTCCACGAATCAGCATGACCATTAGAACCGGGACAAGCGTGATGGCAAGAATGGAGGAAGAACCGACCGCCAGCGTCTTTGTCCAGGCCAATGGCCGGAACATGCGGCCTTCTTGCGCTTGCAGGAGAAAGACAGGCAGGAACGACACCACGATAATCAGGAGCGAGAAGAAGAGCGCCGGCCCCACCTGCTTCGCGGCGCTGATGAGTATCCTTCGCCGTTCGCCTTCCTTGACTGGCGCCGGATCATGCTCCTGACGTTCGGAGAGATGTCGATAGCCGTTCTCCACCATCACAATGGACGCATCGACCAAGACCCCAATGGCCAGTGCCAATCCGCCCAGCGACATGATGTTGGAAGAGACGCCCAGCAGATACATCGGGATGAACGACACGACGACCGCAATGGGCAGGGCGAGAATAGCGATCAAAGCTGAGCGAAAGTGGAAGAGAAAAACGATAATGACCAGGCTGACAATGATCGCCTCTTCGAGGAGGTCTCGCTGCAAAGTCTGAATGGAGGCATGGATGAGTCCGGACCGGTCATAGGCGGGCATAATCTCAACGCCGGGCGGCAAAGACGGCGCGATTTCGCGCAGCTTCGCCTTCACACCATTGATCACATCGAGCGCGTTCATGCCCTGGCGCATGACGACAATGCCGCCTACGGTCTCGCCGTCGCCGTTCCACTCAGCAACGCCTTCCCGAATATCCGGGCCGAAGCTCACCGTACCGAGATCGCTGAGCAACACGGGGGTTCCATCTTTGCTGCCAACAGCGACATTGGCAAGGTCGCTGAGCGAATGCAGATAACCGAGGCCGCGGATCATATACTGGGCGCCACTCAGGTCAAGAACCCTTCCACCGACTTCGTTTGTGCTCGCCTTTACGCGGTCGATGACGGTGGAGAGCGGAATGCCATACGCGAGCAGCTTGTTGGGATCGAGTTGCACCTGATACTGCTTGACGTAGCCGCCTATCGTTGCCACCTCCGCAACGCCGGGAACGGTTTCGAGCGCATAGCGCAGGTCCCAGTCTTGCAGTGTGCGCAGGTCGGCGAGGCTTAGATTGTGACTCTTGTCCACGATGGCATACTCATACACCCAGCCAGCTCCGGTGGCGTCGGGGCCAAGCACAGGATGAACGCTCGAGGGTAGTTGCCCGCTTATCTCATCGAGATACTCGAGTACGCGAGACCGTGCCCAATAGAGGTCGGTGCCGTCCTGGAATACGACATAGACATAGGAGTCGCCGAACATGGTTTGTGCGCGCACTGCTTTCACATGCGGAGCGGCCAGCATGCTGGTCACAATCGGATACGTCACCTGATCTTCGATCACGTCGGGCGGTTCTCCGGCCCAGGAGGTGTGGACAATCACCTGCACATCGGAGATGTCCGGCAGCGCATCAAGAGGGATATGTTTGAGCGACCAGATTCCGGCAAGAGTCAGAAGAAGGACGGCGGTGAAGACAAGGAATCGGTTGCGGGCGCAAACATCGATGATTCGGGATAGCATCACATGCCTCCCGTTACGGTCACGCTGAGCTGCTTGCTGGCGATCGTTTGGCTATTCTTCTGCGCCACGATGGTGACCTGCCAGGTGCCGCCTGAACCAAGAGAGCCGGCGCCTTCATAGAGTCCGTTGCCCTTGTCCGTCAATGTCGCGCTGGTATTCATCGCCGCCATTCCCATGGCCGGCATGGCCGCCATATAGAAGCGCACCGAAACCTGCGCCCCAACAACAGGGACGCCCTTGTTGTCTGTCAGCCGCACGCGGAAGATGTTCTGGCCTTTTCTCGGTGGATTCGGATCGGTGGTGAAGTCGATGGTTCCCTGCGCGGCTGCGCCTGGAGAAGAAGAGTTTGGGCCCGCCCCAGGCGGGGGAGGCATGAAGGACCCGGCGGCGGCCTGGAGCTGACTCTCCGAGTCAATAAGGAAATTGGCCGAGGTGACGATCTTCTGGTGCGGCTTCAGCCCCTTGAGAACAATCACTTCGTCGCCGGTTTGCGGACCGGCGACAATCTCCTTCGGCTGGATCATGCCGTTGCCCTCGTAGAGGAAGGCCATCTGACTTGTCCCGGTCTCAAACACAGCCGAGGCCGGGATGACCAGCTGTCGTCCGAGGGGTGATTTCAGATCGCAGTTCACATACATGCCGGGCTTGAGCTTCAGTCCGGGATTTTGAATGACCAGCCGGACGCGCACGGTGCGCGTCGTCAGATCGACCTGGGGCAGAATCTGATCGATCCGGCCGTAGAAGGTTCTGCCGGGATAAGAATCGACGGTAATATCAACCGGGTCCCCGGGCCTCAGGCGGCCCACGTCATCCTGAAACACCTGCACATACACCCACACCCGGGATAAATCGGCAACGGTATAGAGACGAGTCGAGGGCTCGACGTACATATTGGGCAGCGCGTTGTATTCCGTCACGTAACCTGAAACTGGGGAGTTAATGGTGAGATCGGTAATGGGCTTTCCGGTGCTGCGGAGCTTCTCGAGCTCGCTCGGCGGAACTTCCCACTGCGCGAGCCGTTGTTCCGCCGCCGATGAAAGCGTTGCTGCGCCAGATGCAACCCCATCGACAGTGCTCGCCCCCAACACCTTCTGGTCCCGTCTTGCGAGAAGGTACTCCTGCTCCGTGGCGACCAGGTCGGGGCTGTAGACGGTGAAGAGCGGCTCGCCCTTGCGAACGTAGAGATACGTGGCGTTCACGAATACTTTCCGGATGTATCCGGGAAATCTCACCTGGACGTACGAGAGCAGTTGCTCATCGATGTCCACCGTACCCGTTGCGCGAACATCATCGCTGACCTGCTTGTACTCCACAGTGCCTGTGGTTACCCCGATGCTTTGCATACGCTGCGGGGAGAGTTGTACGGGCGTCATCGGCGCTTCCGTATTAACCACTGGCGTTGTGGACGACGCCGGTTCATTGGCGCCTGCTGCCGGCCCGACCGCTGCCGGCTGCACTCCGCTGGATGATGGCTCCTGTGCGAAGTTCGACGACTTTCCTCGCTGATTGCGGTAAAACCATACTGTTGCGACAACTGCAATCAGAGCGAGCCATACCAAAGAAGTTCTTAAAACATATTTGTTCATCGCAGTGTCGCTCCTGTCAGGGTTTCCAGATGAGCCAGTATTGTCTCGTGATCGGCCAGCACCTTGGCTTCGTCGAGCTTCATGTTCAGCACGTTCACGAAATGGAGGAGTACGTGTGTCATGACGTCACGATTGCTCGCATACGAGTTCAGAGTGGAACGATAGGCGGCATCGGATTGAGGAATCAGGCCCTGTTGGTATTCCGTGAGCAATTCCTCGTCGCTCTTCACCTCGACGTATCCTCGCTTGACCTGAGCGAGCTGCTCCTGCAAATGAGCGTCCAGAGTTTCCCGCGACAGAGTCAGTTTCTCGGCGGCTTCCTGGACCTCAGCGCGGACGCGGGCCCGGCGCGGCAATCGAAGGTTAAAAGTGAACATGTAGTAGTCGGGGTATTTGCGGTCATTCTGCTGCCACATGTAGGAGAGACCGAAGTCCGGCTTGCTGTCCTGCTTCGCCGAAGCCAGCGCCGCGTTCTCGGCGCGCACTGAGCTGGCGTCCACCTGAATCTGCGGATTCCGTTTCCGCACCATTTCCAAGAGCTGATCTGAAGTGTCCTGTAGAGGATTCTCTCGGAGGGCTTCAGCCACGATGTCCGGAGAATCCTGATCCCGATGCAGCAGGGCTTTCAGATCGGCTTCGGTATCTCCGAGTTGCTCTTTGGCCGCGGTGATTTCGCGGACGATCTTCGTGCGCTCCACCTGGGCCTGCAGTACATCGGCCTGGGATCCCTGACCGACCTCATAGTGTGCGGTCGCATCCTGGATGAGCTGATCGAGAACGTGCTCGTTCTCGCCAAGAATCTTGAGCACCTGCTGCAGGTAGGCGAGATGGAGGTAATCCACTTTGACGGCGTCGGCAACGCTCGCCGCGGTGGCTTGAATGGTCGTATCTTTGACATCCGCCTCGCGTTCGGCCGCCTCGCCACGCAGTCTCAGCTTTCCCGGATAGGGAAATTCCTGAGACGCTCCGATACCGATATAGGCAAAGTTGCTGGTGGTGTAACCGGCGAATGGCTTTGGGCTGCCCACACTGAAGTTCTGATAGGTGAAAGTCGGATCGGGCAGAGTGCTCACCTGGCGTGGCACCTGCTTCGCCGCCTGCCATGCATCGCGAGCAGCGGCAATCTGTGAGTTATTTCCCTCAGCTTCGGTCAGAAGCTGAGACAACGGGGTGGGCGCGGTCGGCGCAGATGCCTGGCCGAAGGCAGCGAGTGCAGTGGCCAGTAGAACCGCGACCGCAACCGAAGAGGCTGCAGACATACGGAGGCTCCATTCTCAGAATGCAGTTCATGGAACTTTGCGGATAGCGCAGACACGACAGGGCGCTCGGCAAAGACTGAATGCGAGAAGGAGCGGTCTAGATTCTGAGAACTGAAACCGAGGTAGGCGGGGAACCGAGAAGAGAGGAATCAGCGTAATCAAGTCGGCCCGCGGCAGGAAAAACCGGAGCCGTCATGTCCCACGCGGCCAGCGGGATTGTAGCAACAGCGAACAGGTGAACTGTACCGGCCCTTGCATCGACGGCTTTCTCCCCTAGAACAGGGAGACTTCCCCGGCAGCATGAGTGCGATGCAGGCATGTTCGGCTGCCCGCACTCGGTACTCATCGTCCGGCAGCAAGCGCGCTCTCCAGCGGTCATCGCAGCGCCGGGAACCAGACAGGCCATTGCTGGAGTCAGGCCCAATACCAGCACCAGCAATACAATGCCGAATTGGCGTACCACCTTCATGCTTTCCTTAAAATAGCATAGACGGGGCCGTGGCTTCGATTTCAGACTGCTGGAGCAGATTCAGGTGACGATACAGAGCGCAAGGTATGAAAAGAAGACCGCAAGGCTATAAGGGAGGTTAGATTACATCTGCGATCCCCAACCAGACCGGTCAGCAAGGGCGTGTAGCAAGAGTGCGAATGAAGCAGCGACGCTGGCGACGCACAAGATTCCGGAAGTAAACGGATCATTTCTTGCAGCCTTGCTCGAACGGTCTCGACAGCAGCCACGTCCAGGGCGAGGCTTCTGTTGATTTCAGAAAGCGATACCTCATCGAGACGAGTTCTGCGTCCATGTCCTTTGCGGTGGCGGCTGTAGGTGGGGTCACATCGACTAGCTTGTCTTGTGTTTCCATACAATACGGCTAATCCTTCCCAGATCTGATTCGTGACACATAGCGCGGACCACTCTCCCAGGGGTGGCCCGCTTGACGGGAATCTCGCATCGCAGTTCTGACGGGATCCCTGCTTGAAAAGGACCCAAATTCCATGAAACCTTCAGAACTCTACGAGGCGCTTCATGCGCTGATCAGCGAACTTGTGCCCCTGCACATTTGGGGCGCGTGCGGCGTCGGCAAGTCGCAGATTGTCGCCCAGGTCGCAGCCGACCGGAAATGCGAATTCCTCGATATCCGAGCCGTGCAACTCGATCCCGTCGATCTGCGCGGCCTGCCGAAGATTTCCGCAGATCGCGCGGAATGGGTGCCGCCGAAATTCCTGCCGATCGATGGCGAAGGCATTCTGTTTCTGGACGAGCTGACCTCGGCGCCACAGATGACCCAGGCCGGCTGCTACCAGCTCGTGCTTGATCGCCGGCTGGGCGAGTACCGGCTTCCGGACGGGTGGGTGGTGATCGCGGCTGGCAATCCGGCATCGGAGCGCGGTGTCCATTTCTCGATGCCGCGGCCGCTGCGGAATCGCTTCGTTCATCTCGATCTTGAGCCTGACTTCATGGACTGGTGCAAGTGGGCGGTGAAGGCCGGGATTCGTCCGGAGATCATCGCCTTTCTGCGCTTCAAGCCGGCACTCCTCCACGATCCCGATGCGACATCCGACGTGAATGCTTGGCCCACGCCGCGTTCCTGGGAGATGGCGTCAAATGTCATGAGCGGCTTTGCCCGCCGCCAGCAGAGCGGCTTCTTTTCCGGCGCCACCGAGATCGAAGCTCAACTGCTCGAAGGAACCATTGGAGAGGCGGCGACGACGGAGCTGGTCGCCTTCCTGCGTCTCTTCCGGCAGTTGCCCTCAATCGACGAGATCCTGCTCAATCCCGACTCTGCCCCTCTTCCCGATGAGCCGTCGGCACGAATTGCCATCGCCACGGCTCTCGGGCGCGCGCTGACCGACCATTCGATTCCCAAGGGAATCCGGTACCTCGACCGGATGCCGACCGAGATGCGAGTGCTCGCCATGCGCGACGCCGCCGCCCGCGATCGGGCCATTACCCACACGCCGGAGTTCATCCGCTTCGGCGTAGACCATGTGGAGGTTTTGCAATGATCACCGAACGCGCCATGCTGGCCGCGGTCCATATCAGCATCTGGACTGCCATCAAACACGACCGCAAGGTCAGCCGGGAGGTTGCCGAGCAGCACGGGGCCTATGCCGGCGCCGGCCGCTACAACAAGCAACTGCTGCGTGAGGCGGAGCGGCTGGAATCGCTGCGAACTCTATCCGGGCAGATTCGTCTGTACTTCTACAAAATCACGCTGCCCTGGTCCGACGAGGGCTATCGCCTGTTGCCAGCCCACTTCTACTTCGAGCTGACCACGAAGATGCGCGAGTTTGAGCAGTCCTTCGCGCATCAGGTGGAGGAGTTCCTGGCCGTCTACCCCAGCTACATCGAGCAGGTTCGGCCGGAGCTCAACGGGCTATTCCGGGAAGAAGATTATCCGTCGACCGAGAAGCTCAGGAACAAGTTCGGAGTCAAACTCGAAGTCCTTCCCATCCCGAGCGGCAACGACTTCCGGGTGACGCTCTCAGAAGAAGAACAGGCGCGGGTCGCGCGCGAGATCGATGAGAACGTCCGGCAGTCGCTGCAGAAAGGGACTGAAGACCTGTGGACACGGCTGAAGGGCGTCGTTGCGCATATGGTGGAGCGCCTTAATGAACCCGAGTCGCGCTTCCATGCTTCGCTGGTGACCAATATCTGCGAACTCGTCGAGTTGCTGCCTCGCCTCAACGTGAATCAGGATGAGGAACTCAACCGCTTTGCCTGGGAAATCCGGGATCGACTCTGCGGATTCACCGCACGGGACCTCAAGAAGAACGAGATCCTGCGCGCGGCGACGGCGAACGATGCAGCTGAGATTCTGACGAAGATGGACGCCGTACTGCGAGCGCGCGGGCAGCAGGCGGAGATTGAATGTTCGGCGAATGCCGCAAGCGCAGACGACATCTTTGCGCACATGGCCGCGTACATGGAGGTTCCGGTATCATGAACTACCAGGTCCCATGCGAGGTCCGCATCCAGAAGGCGCGGACTACGCTTCTCCTCGATCATCCTTTCTTCGGCACTCTGCTCTTCAGGCTCGGCGGCAAGGCGTCACGGTCGGTCGCGACAATGGCAACCGATGGAGTGTCGCTCTTCTATAACCCCGAATTCGTAGACACACTGAATGCGGCAGAACTGGCCGGCGTCCTGGCTCACGAGGTCATGCACCCGGCGCTGCAACACCACACGCGTCGCGGCGATCGGGACCACACCCGGTGGAATGTGGCGTGTGACTATGCCATCAATCCCATTCTGCTTGATGCCGGTCTCACGCTCCCCAAAGACGTTCTCATCGACAACCGGTTCCGCGGGATGAGCGCCGAGCGGATCTACAACCTGATCGAAGAAGACGAAGAACACGACGGTTCCTCCGGCCAGCGGGATAGCCAGCCGGGAACCGGATCCGGGAGTCCCGATAATGACTCTCCTCAGAAAGATGACGGTAGCGCGGTACCTTCCGTTCCATCGACTCCGGGAGGCGTAGGGCAAGTGCTCGATGCGCCGGCGCCGGAAGAAGGAGACAGTACTTCGATCGCAGAGCAAGCTCGCGAATGGCAGATCGCCGTCGAACAGGCTGAGACGGTCGCGAAGGTCGCCGGCAAACTCCCGGGGGGCGCAGTGCGTGCTCTAGAAGCCGCCCAGGCCGCCAAAGTGGACTGGCGCGAACTGCTGCGCCGGGCCTGGTCTGACACAATCCCAGCGGACTATAGCTGGACGCGCCCGAACCGGCGCCATGTCTGGGCGGGGCTGTATCTACCTGGGATCACCTCCGAAGGAGTGGGAGAGATTGCCATTGCCGTTGACTGCTCCGGGTCAGTAAACTCCCGACAGCTTGGACTCTTTGAGGCCGAGGTTCGGTCGATCCTGGCCGGACAGCGTCCGCGGCTTGTCCACGTGCTCTATTTCGACGTGGCCGTTCAAAGAGTGGAAATGTACGAGGCTGGGCAGCCGGTGTCGCTCTCGCCTGTTGGCGGAGGCGGAACGGATTTCCGTTCGTGCTTTGACTGGCTTCACGAGCGAGGCGTCTTCCCGCAGACTCTGGTATTCCTCACCGATTTGTGCGGCACATTCCCGAGCGGGGCACCGCCGTATCCGGTGATCTGGGCGTCGACTGAGGCTCGGAGAGCTCCTTTTGGGGAGGTCGTTCCGATGGAGGCTGCATGAAATTCAGAGTGCTTTCCGTTGTCTTCAATGCCGTTTAGCTAAAAAGCAGACGCCCAACGCTATGACCGCTGCAATTCAGACAGTTTCGAGCCAGCTAGACTCGCGAATTCGCCGGCCGGTTGCTCGAAAAATGTGGCCTGTAATCTCGGAAGCCATTGCCGCGCCTCCGCACTTCCCAACCCCTTCAATGTGGGTATGAGTCGCACATCGTCCAGGGTAAACTGCGGTCCCACTACCGGAGAAACGCGAAAGATGTTCTCACGATTCGGGACTAGGTGCATCGCCATCCCCATCGCTCCCGAAGATTGGCCCAGCATGAAGACGTCGACGATTTTGCTCGCCCATCCGAGTTTTCCCAAAGAGTGTCCCTTGCGCCAGTCAAATCGCAACGGGGTCGATGTGCATCCGATGCTCAAGACCCGCAACTCATCGGAGGGCCATCCAAGAATTCCAATTGCTTCTACGACCGCAATCGCGACCGGATTGTTGGCCCAGGTTCCCCCGTCAACCAACGGTATGCCGGAAGCCAGACGATGTGTCGGGAAATATGTCGGCGCCGAAGCGGTTGCCAATGCGACATCCACTGCAGATGCTCTGTGATCAGTTTGGAAGCGGGGATGATGAGCCGTCTTCCAAATATGCACCTCGCCCTT
>JAJZAL010000379.1 GCA_021799405.1 Acidobacteriota bacterium | reverse complement strand
GGAACACGCGCGAAGTGGACGCCGCCAATTCCTAGAGCGGCTCCAGCCTCAACCTCAGCAGCCAGATCATCGACCTCCAGGAATTTGGTCATATTCACCTCCGGTAGGGCTGTTATGTCGTACCCCCTATTGGTAGTCGAGGGAGAGCGATGCGACTTCAAATTCAAAGGGGCCTTGGGACTCGTTCGGCAGAGCACCGTCATTCTCCAGACGTCTATCCCAACCTGTTTCTGAAGCCTGCGAAGTTACAGTGCGACTTTAATCGTGACGATTTCCCATGGCCCTACGGCAAATTCCAAAGTGCCATTCTCAAGAGGCTTTAGAACTTCTTCATTTTCCTCAATCAGACTTGTTTTCCATGCCTGCCGAATGCTCTTGGGCATCTGAATCCTGGCTTGACTTGCAAATCCTTCAGCCTCGTAAAACCGGATTGTAATGTGATCCTCTTCTTCACTTTTTTTCATCGCGGTCACAATGAGATTGGGCGGTTCAAGCCGCAGGTAGTTGCCAGAATCAGGAAGGGAAGCCTCTTTGAGGGAAGCCTCCGTGCTGCCTACGAAGGAGACAAGCGGATAATTAAATCCAATCGCCTCACGGTAGCGAAGTCGCCAGTCCCCATGATGTGGCATAAGAGACATTCGATACCGATGATTACCCGCTTGCGTAAACCAATAATCTGGATTCCACGCCATGCTCTTACGCGTGGAAAGCAGAACGTGCTGCAACATCGGGTAACTCACGGGATTATCGGTTTCGTCGCGGAAGATATGGACTGTTATGTCGGATGCCGCCAGACAGCCCGACTTGAGATAATTCGGCGACGACGCGTCGATCCAGTTGATCGCTTCCCGAAAAGCCAAGGCATGGTCGCCCCCATAGTTCTGCCGAGAAAATTGGGTGTCATTATCGGGCGGCAGCAGCGAAAAATCAAGCTCATTCTTGCCAATCTCCACTGTTCCAAAGGGCACATCATAACTCAGCCTGGACTCATCGAGATTAATGGGAAAAGCAATCCGCAATTCTCTTGACTTCGAACCATCCCAATTCATAATTTCCACATCTATATCGATTCGATTGAGTTGTTGATATAGGTGAAAGGACTCTCGCAGAGTGAAATGCTCGAACTTGGCCTCGCGAACTGCCGTCGAGCGAACAGAATTCTGCTCAAATCGCTTAATTGGAAAATAATGGTTGGATGTTCGGTCGAAGTCCTGCATCGTAACGCTTTCCGAGCCTTCCCACGCAAGCCCAGGCGCAGTAAATTGCAGCAATTCGCCCCCGTCAAACTTATCCGTCCGCAGCACTTCCCATTGTTGCTGCTTGTCGTAGAGTGCCCGAATCCCTCCTGAGCCAAAACTGACTTTTAGGAATTGATTCTCCATGACGTCACCAGTCAATGCAGTGGATATCTCCGGTTTCACGTCCGAGGATGTCAAGTAGAAAGTCTTATAACCTACGGAAGGAATGTCTTCAGCTACAAAAATGAACTTGATCGTTCCCGACTCCGAGTATCCCTCCAAAACCTCATAGGCAATCTCTTTGCCGGAAGCATCGCGCAATACGAAACTGGACCAACCCTGCGGAACAGCCACCTGACATGCAACAGCGTCCGTTCTGTCCCAGGAAAGCGGGTTGAATACAACCACGGGAATCTGGGCCTCTGATGTTCTTGCAACACGACGCGCCATGTCAGATCCGACACCGCCTAGGATCTGATCCGACAGCATTTTCGAACGCGCATACGACTCGTGATACACCTTATCGGTCAGCGTACCGTGATTCCCGCCCCATCCATGATCTGGCCAAACATCTGCCTTCCACGCATCCTCAAATTTCTGCGTTGGATAGTTCTGGAAGCCGGAGTTTACCGAGAGCCCCGCATAGATTCGTTCAGCTGCCAGCAGTTGATTGTGTGCTATACGGCCCAATAGAAGGGCTTCGCGGTTGCCAGGCTCGTCGTAATAGGCCCATGGAAATGGCCAATCACCGCTGAGTGTAACGATGTCAAGCGGATGTTTCGTGAATGCATCCAGAAATGCCTCTGGCGTGGTAAATAGCAGCTTGGGCGGGTGAATCTGCCGCTTAGAATCACCATGAAAGTGTTTATTCCAGATTTCGGAAAACTCCGCCATTGCTGCATTTTGCTTACGTGCGTACGGCGGCAAAGAAGGCTGGGGTGGTAAATAGTCGCTCGTGTAATCGTAGATGAATGTACTTGGAAGCTGATGCTGACTGTAGTAGCTCTCCCGCTCCTCTGCATAAGAAAGCCAGCCTTGGTTGCCTTTCGGATCAAGCAATAGATGCGGATCCGCATAATGGTACCCGTAGGTTAACGTTATGGATCCGTCTGGCGCTTCCCAATTGTAAAAACCATAGGGCAGCCGACCTTGAATGCAGTACTTGACCCCAGCCCGCTTAAGGATTTGAGGCATTTGGAGCGTCATCGACGGAGGATCGGTCTTAAAGTAAAAATGAGTGTCAACTCCCGGGAAGGTTGTTTTTAGCCACAGACGCCCAAAATAGAACTGCCGCGCCAAATTTTCCGGGCCAACATGCGCCTCCTGGCACTGCACATAGCTTGCGCCCCAGGCGAATCGACGGCTTCGCATATTGGCTACCATCTCATCGCGCAACTCGGGATGTCTGGCCAAGAACTCCATCAGATAGGCGGTAGATTCCATGGAGTACACAAACTCGGGATATTCTTTGAGGAGTTTCAGAGCGGGCAGTATGATATCCGCCGATCGAAAGTCAGCGGTTTTAGCCTGTGTGTTTAGCCATCCAAGGTCGTTGTGGCAGGTGCAGTTGAAAGAAAATGTTCCGCCATCAAAGTAGGTTGGTTGGTAGGCCGAGACAAGTAATTTGCGATTGCAGCAAAACTCTACAGAGCGTGAAACAACTGCAAATTCCATTTCGGAGTCTTCGAAGGGAGCGGGAATCCAAATGTCTTGCTCGACGGCTGCGTTGGAGGGAATCGAACCCAACGATGTTCGCATTAAGACTATTCCCTGGCGCGACACAACGAGTTCAGCGCCGTCGATCGCCTTATTGGGATTGATGAGATATATCGTGGCAGATTGAACTGGCTTGTCGCCGTCAACGCCGTACATCTTATAGGTGTCAATTTCAAATGAGGTCGCATGTTTCTTGGGGAAGATGCGGACTTTCCCTATTCCGCTTTCCTTCCCTCCTGGCTTATGCCAAACGTCTTCGATGGTGATACGAACGGTCGCAGTGTGCTTGGCCCGCGGGAGCGTGACGATCTGAAAATAATCCGTGGCACGCAATTCTGCATCGACACTGGTTCCATCAGAGAAGCCAATCTGAACACGGCGCGGTGTTTCAAACCACTGAACCCGTGAGTAGACCAACGTATAGACGTCCTGACCGATAATATCGCGGGGCAGCACTTGCGGAAGGATCCAGATTTCGCTTACCGGGCGCTCTTCAGGAAAACCGATTTCGATCCATGCTCCAGCCGTTTGTTCTTTTGTCTGCCACCCCGAACTTAAATCGCTTCCGAGAGCATTGGTGGGAGCATATCCCCATGTCGGATCCGGCGAATAACTAGAGGCGCGAACAGTAACTCCCATATCTGAGCTGACCCAGTTCGGGTTTTCATCGGGGTGCTGTATCTCCGCAGCAAGCAGTCGCGACGCTGCTCCAATTCCTGGGATGGAGAAAAATGCGGAGCAGGCCACGCCGTTTCGTAAAAACTCTCTTCTATTCATAATCTCGTTACCTATGAACTGGCTGTTTGATTCGCTGCGCTTCAGACCCGATCAAGCCACGCTTCACCTTCACTCGCAAGCCGAGCGTTTTTAGAACTTATCCGTAAATAGATATGGTTTGCCTCCAGCAGATCAAGGCCGCGGCCAAGGACAGCAAGGCGACGTAGCTGGCCTCGGTTTTCTCGAAGCTGACCGGCAGTTTGCGATAGCG
>JAJZAL010000378.1 GCA_021799405.1 Acidobacteriota bacterium | reverse complement strand
GTGAGTTGGCCCCCGCCCGCGACGCCATTGCGGAGTTGAGCAGGACGGTTGAAGAGGCCTTGGCGACAGCAGAGGCCGCCGGCTATCGCATCGATGAGTTGATTGGCGCTGCCGCGGCAAATGCTGGTGAAGCAGGGGCGGAGGCAGACGCACCGCAGCCGTCGGAGCAGGCCATTGACTCCTCCCCCGATCCCGCCGCCGATGCCGCAGAACCGTCATAGAAGGATTACCCAGCTCGAATGGACACAGGGCCATCCGTAGACAGCCGGTCGTCACAGGCCGGTGTGACCGGAGGCACATCGCCGCAATCTGGAACCTATCAAACTTCCAACCGGCAATTCTCCGGGGAGAAAGCCTCACCGGCGGTGTTTAGCACCCGGCTGCTACATCCTTTTTCGCCAGGTACTGTAAGCCGCATCGGCGAATTCGCCTTTCTGCTTTTCTCTCCCGGGAATCGCTCCGGAGGCGAGGAGGGTTCGGTTGATGTTGCCCTCGTCATTTCGTAAGGATCGCGCCGGTAGCGTTGAAATCTGGACGCGTCATCCCTGTTTGCTCAAGTCCACAATCAATCCTGCCATCGTCAAAATGGCTGCGCGGCAGCGCCGCCGCATGCGCCCTTCCTGCCGGGATGGGTGCTTCGCTTGGGGCGCGCAACCTGATCTGTGGGCAAGGACTGCCTGCATCACCTGCAGCGGCCATGCCCTGTTCGAAGGGGAGGAGCCATGCAGAATCCCTCCAGTCAAGCTTTGGATGCGCGCGAAAAGCTCCTGATCGACCAGGCGGTTGCCGCGTTTGCCGGCCGGCCCGGTGCGCTGCTGGGAATCCTCGAAACCGTCCAGGCCGCTCATGCGCACAAGTCTCTATCCATAGAATCGCTGCGCTACATTGCGCAGGAGACGGGCATTCCGCCCGCAAGAGTCTATAGTGTCGCGACCTTCTATTCGCTCTTCAATCTCGAACCGCAAGGCGACAACGTGATCTGCGTCTGCCGCGGAACCGCCTGCCACACGCGCGGCTCCCGCGATCTGCTCGAAAGGCTGTGCCTCGATCTCGGTCTGAGCAGGCAGGGGATCAGTGATACGCACGACGCCGATAAAGTGGCGCTCACCACGCCCGGGCACAAATTCACGGTTCGCACCGTAGCCTGCTTTGGCCAATGCGCGCTGGCCCCGGTGGTCGAAGTGAATTACCACACACTCCGCCACGTAAATGAGCGCACCTTGCAGCGCGAAGTCCGAGCGCTGACGAGAGGGGGCAAATGATGCCGCGCATTCTGGATCTCGCCACGTTCGATGCGGTGCGTGATTCCGGCATGGCCCGGCTCATGCCGGCCGTTCCGCGCCTCACCGTCGGTATGGGCACCTGCGGTTGCGGCACGGGCGCGGAAGAAGTATTTCACGCGCTCAACGAAGCCATTCAGCACAGCGGCCTTGAGGTTCTGCTCACCGGCGTCGGCTGCTTCGGGTGCTGCTTTCAGGAGCCGCTGGTTGGCGTGCTCCTGCCCGGCAAGCCGCTGGTGTTGCTGGGCGGCGTGCGCGTCAACGATGCGGCGCGCATTCTGGAGTGCATCTCCGCTCATACCGTTCCCGCCGATCTCGCCTACTGCAAGCTCGAAGAGTGGGACCACATCACGGCCTCGCTCCGCTACGGCCAGGACTACACGGAGATAGCTTCGTGGAATGAGCTTCCCTTTTTCAAAGCACAGAAGAAGATCGTCCTGCGCAATTGCGGGCTTATCAATCCTTCGGATATTGAAGAGTACATCGCCGTCGGCGGCTACCGGGCGCTCTACAAGGTGCTCACCGAAGGCCGCGCCGATGCGGTCATTGAGCAGATCAAGGCATCCCGCCTGCGCGGACGCGGCGGCGCAGGATTCCTCACAGGGAACAAATGGGACTTCCTGGCCAGGGCGCAAAGCGATGCCAAATACATCATCTGCAATGCCGATGAGGGCGACCCCGGAATTTACATGAACCGCAATGAGATTGAAGGCGATCCTCACGCTCTGCTGGAGGGCATGATCATCGGCGGCTACGTCATGGGTGCAACCGAAGGCATTGTCTACGTGCGCGCTGATTATCCGCTCGCGGTGCGCCTTCTTAACCGCGCCATCGAACAGGCGCGCGAATACGGGATGCTGGGAACGAACATCCTGGGGAGCAGCTTCAGTTTCAACATCGGTATTGTGCAGGGCGCCGGAGCCTTTGTCTGCGGCGAAGAGACGGCCATGATCGCTTCGCTCGAAGGCTTTCCCGGCCGGCCACATCCCCGCCCGCCCTATCCCGCGCAGCGCGGACTCTGGGGCAAACCCACCAACATCAACAACGTTGAAACCTGGTACAACATCGCCCCGATCCTCACCCGCGGGCCGGCCTGGTTTGCCGAAACCGGCAGCGCCAAGAGCTCAGGAACCAAGGTCTTTTCCCTCGTGGGCAAGGTGAGGAACACCGGGCTCGTCGAAGCGCCTCTGGGAACGCCGCTGAAGACATTCGTCTACGACATCGGCGAAGGCGCAGTCTCCGGCCGGCGCATCAAAGCCGTGCAGACCGGCGGGCCATCCGGCGGCTGCATCCCCGCCGAGATGTTCGACACGCCCGTGGACTATGAAAACCTGGCGCAGATTGGCTCCATCATGGGCTCGGGCGGCATGGTGGTGATGGATGAAGACAACTGTATGGTTGATATCGCCCGCTACTTTATCGAGTTCACCCGCTCGGAATCCTGCGGCAAGTGTGTCCCCTGCCGCGTCGGGCTCGACAAAGCCTTGCGCATTCTCACGGCCATTACTCAAGGCAATGGAACGCCCGAGCACATCGGCTTGCTCGACGAACTGGGCCGCATGATCCGCGAGTCTTCACTCTGCGGGCTGGGCCAGATGGCGCCCAATGCCGTCCTGACCACCCTTCGCCACTTCCGCAGCGAATATGAAGATCACATCCTCGCCCACCGCTGCCGCGCCGGAGTCTGCCACGAGCTTGCCCTCTCGCCCTGCGAAAATAGTTGCCCGCTGCGCATGAACATTCCCCGCTTCCTGGAGCTTTTCCGCGAGGGGCGACTGGAAGACGCCTTCGAATCCATCGTCCTCGACAATCCGCTGCCCGCATCCACGGGCCGTGTCTGCCAGCATCCCTGTGATAATCGCTGCCGCCGCCAGTCGTTCGATGAAATGATCAACATGCGCGAGGTGCACCGCTTCATCGCCGACGCCATCTATCTCTCCGATCGCTTTGAGCCGATGCTTGAGCGCATCGTCGCGCGCAAGCTTGAGCCCACCGGACGCAAAGTAGCTGTGGCAGGCGCCGGGCCAACAGGCCTTACCGCCGCGTTCTATCTTGCCATGCTCGGCCATGAGGTCACCGTCTTTGACGAGCACAGCGAAGCCGGCGGCATGCTGCGCTTCGCCATTCCTGAATACCGGCTGCCCAAGTCTGTTCTGCGCCGCGAGCTCGATCTCATTGAAGGCGTCGGCGTCAAAATGGTCTTCAACACCAGGGTTGGATTCGATCTTCCGCTCAATGATTTGGCCAACAGCTTCGATGCCGTCTTCCTTTCCATCGGAACGTGGAAGGAGTCCTGGCTCTATCTGCCCGGTACAGAGTTGAAGAATGTCTATCCGGCTCTCCGCTTCCTCGAATTGGTCGCCAAACACGAACAGGTTTCCGTCGGGTCCAGGGTCGCCGTGATTGGCGGCGGTAACGCGGCCATTGATTCCGCGCGCACCGTTCTGCGCATGGGCGCGCAGGTTACCATCCTCTATCGCCGCGAGCGTAAGGACATGCCTGCGATCGACGAAGAGATTCAGGCCGCCGAAGAAGAAGGCGTGCATTTCGTTTTTCTCGCCGCTCCGCACCGGATTCTGGGTAGCGTGGACGGCAACGTTAAAGCCGTCGAGATCGTGAAGACCCGCCTGGGCGAGTACGACAGATCGGGACGCCGCCGGCCGA